>JAKEFK010000023.1 GCA_022616075.1 bacterium | reverse complement strand
TTCTAGCGGGAGCGCGGGCATCCTTGCCCGCAAAGCACTCGTCGAACTCGATAGTTTTTGCGGACTGGAAGTCCGCGCTCCAGCTGACTTTTCGGACAGTCTCGCTGGCGTTACAAACCGGTTGTTCCTCTTCCTCTCCCGCTTGTTCCAATGAGAGACTAATTGGACACGTATGAGTAATAATAGGTTGATGCATCTTAGTCTGTGGCGAAGCCATTGGTTCTCAGCCTTTGGTGTGGCCACATTCATTTTGCTCTTACTGGGCGGTCATTCTTATATCGTTCTTAGCTACACGGACGAAACCTCCAAATGGGTTGAACAGTTTTTCAGGACCGTTATCTGGTGGTATTTGTGGGCTGCCTTTTTTCCTGTGATCCTGCATCTGGCGGGACATTTTCGTTTCGCTCCCGCAGCAAGGCTAAAAAGCGTACTCGTTCACACACTGGCCGGCGCGGCGATAGCGGTCCTTCATACAACCATTCAGATCTTCTTGATTGATTGGCTGTTTTATCCGGATCGCGATTGGAACACAATCAGAAAAATTCTTCAGGATAATTTTCTTACCACCTTGCTCTGGCGTTTCTTTGTGTATCAATCGATTCTGGCTATCTGTATTGCGGTAGATTCGTATCGCAGAGCGCGTGAAATGGAGATTCAAGCGTCGCAAATGGAAGCTGACATACTTCAAGCGCAAGTCGAATCGTTGAAGATGCGACTCGATCCGGACTTCCTGTTTGACAGTTTGAAGCAGCTTTCCAATTTCATGAAAAGAGATCTGGACGAAGCGGAAAGCACGGTCGCGCGGCTCGGTGAATATCTCCGCATGAGACTCGATCATTCCTTAAAGATGGATGGCTATACTCCGGAAGAAACTCTTGCTGCGAACGATGAAGTTCCGCTGGAACCTGGTCCCGTGGTTTCGAATCCCGTTCGCAAATGGCTTGTGATCACTGGAGTTTTTACAGCCATCGCTATTTATTTCACGCTGCAAAAAATCATGATTAACTCCATTCGGGGGACAACCATCGACTGGCCACAGCATCTACTCGATTACAGCGGATGGTACGTCTGGGCTTTGATTACGCCATTTGTTCTTTACGTTTCCGCAAAATATCCGGTGCAGAAACAAGCCTGGTTGAAGCATGCCCCCATCCATCTGGTCGTACTCACGGTCAGCTGGTTTTTTGCCACAATCGCGATGGAAGCCGTGCATTGGGCTGCTAATCTGGGGCAATACAGTTATTGGGAGAGACTCCCGCTGGGTTTTGCGCGTTCTCCGTTCTCCCTCGATATTATCTGTTACGCGACAATCGTGGCGGTCGAGAGCGCGATGCGTTTTCACCGCCGGTTCGAATTCGGCCGGATCCGGAAGATCAAGCTAACAGGACAGCTCGCTGGCGCGAGACTGCATGCGCTTAAAATGCAGCTGCATCCACATTTTCTGTTCAATGCGCTGAATTCACTCTCCGAATTGATGAGGGAAGATCCGGTTGCGGCTGAAAAAATGATTCAAAATCTGGAAATGTTTTTGAGACTAACGGTAAATCATGATCACCTGCAGGAAGTTCCTTTCGAAAAGGAATTAGAATTCTTAGAGTGCTATCTTGCGATTGAAAATGTTCGATTTCAGGATCGACTCAATGTCAAAATGGAGATTGAGCCAGAGACGATGAAAGTGCCCGTTCCGAATCTGATGCTGCAGCCGATTGTGGAGAATGCGATTCGTCACGGTATTGCGCCACGATCGAGTCGCGGGCAAATTGAAATTCAGGCAAAGAGAGACAACGGAATGCTCCAGCTCAGTGTTCGAGATAACGGACCGGGAATCAGCCAGTCAAAAAAGAAGGCAATTTCTGCTCGCTCAGGCCTGGGACTTTCCAATACACGCGAAAGGCTCATTCAGCTCTACGGAGATAATCATCGTTTCGAATTGGTAAATGCGCCGGAGGGTGGCCTGATCGTGACGCTCGAAATACCGGTTGTCCATGGAAAAACAAGATGATTCGCGTCTGCGTGATCGATGATGAACCAATCGCATGCCGGAAGATTCAACGCATGCTGAAAGATGATCCGGAAATTGAAACGGTTGGTGTTTGCAGCAACGGGGAAGAAGCGCGGGAAGCAATCCAGAAACTTCTTCCCGATTTGATTTTTCTGGATGTTCAAATGCCGGAGATGGATGGATTTGAAGTGCTCAAATCTTTGAACGTTGAAAGAATGCCTCATGTCATTTTTGTGACGGCCTACGATCATTATGCAATTCGAGCTTTTGAAGTTCATGCTCTGGATTACCTTTTAAAGCCTTTCGACAGGAAAAGATTTCAGGAAGCGCTCAATCATGGCAAAACTCAAATCACCCAGGATCGAAACAGTTCGAGCAAAAGCGAGTTGAAAGCGTTGCTGGAAGAAATGAAATCAGCGCCGCGTTATTTAGAGCGTCTGGTGATCAAGAATCGCGGCAAAGTCTTTTTCCTGAAGACCGATGCAATTGATTGGATTGAGGCCCAGGGCAAATACGAGCTGGTTCACTCAGGTCAGGAGAGCCATTTGATAAGGGAAGGGATGGCCAAACTTGAATCGGAGCTTAATCCGAAAAAGTTCGTGAGAATTCACAAATCAACAATCGTAAACATTGACAGAATTGAGCATCTCCAACCTTTGTTTCACGGTGATTTCAGAGTGTTTCTTCGTAATGGAACCACACTCACGGTCAGCCGCAGGTATCGCGAAAAACTGGAACAATTCCTGGGCAAGTCTCTATAAATCAGTTGAAACGGATCAAAACACGATAATGTTATAATTGGGGCACTTTCTTGTGCGATCTACACAAAAGATGAGCCGTGTCTACTGAAAGAATTGAGGATCGACTTCAAAAAGAGCTAGCAGAAAAACAGCGGCTGGAAAAGGAATTAAGAGTCGCACAGGTCCGCTACCAGGCTCTTGTTGAGCATCTGCCTGTCATTACTTACATCGCAGAATTCGGAGTCGAAGGCAAATGGGTTTATGTAAGCCCGCAGATTGAAAAAATACTGGGATATTCAAAATCCGATTGGATCAATACGATCGGAATCTGGACAGACAGACTCGATCCGCGCGATCGAACTCGCGTGTTGGAACAAGAGCTCCTATCCCATCAAAGTGGAAATCCCTTTCAGTGCGAATACAGGATGCTGGCTTCCGATGGACGGGTCGTCTGGCTCCATGATGAAGCGATTGTAATTAAAGATGAAGCAGGCAATCCGCTTTTCCTGCAGGGAATCATTTCAGATATCTGCAAAAGAAAGGAAATGGAAGAGACGCTGCGTCAAAACCAGAAATGGTTTGAAACACTTTCGCATCTGTCTCCTGTTGGGATATTTCGGACGGATGCCGATGGAAACTGTCTTTATGTAAACGAGCGTTGGTCGGAGATTACCGGTCGATCTGCTGAGGATGCTGCAGGAAAAGGATGGGCAGAAGCGCTTCATCCGGAGGATCGAAACAGGGTTTTTGATGAGTGGAATGCGGCGGTAAAAGAGGCGAAACCGTTTGCAAGTGAATATCGTTTTCAAAAGCGGGATGGCGCGGTTAACTGGGTGATCGGGCAAAGCGTATCAGTGAAGGGCGATGGAGGTGATGTGATCGGTTACATCGGAACGGTCACGGATATCAGCGAGCGCAAGCACCGGGAAGAGATTCTTCGCGAGAGTGAATTGAGACTCCGAACTTTTGTCGGTTCGGTGGACGAAATTGTTTTCGAATTCGATGAACAGGCAACTTATCTGAATATTTGGACGGTAAATGAAGATCTGCTTGCTCGCCCGAAAAATGAATTACTCGGTCACCGTGTCGATGATTTTTTTCCGCCCGATGATAGCCAGATATTTCGTGAGCGATTGCATCGTGTGTTGCAAACGGGTCAGGCTGAAACCGTTGAGTACCCTCTTGAAGTTCCCGCGGGGAAGCGCTGGTTCCTGGCCCGCATGAGTCCTGTGCCGGCATCGGACGGTTCCTATAAGACGGTTTGTGTTTCGACACGCGATGTAACCGATCTAAAGTTTCTGCAAGAGCAGCTTCTTCAGTCACAAAAAATCGAAACGGTCGGTAGACTCGCAGGTGGAATAGCACATGACTTTAATAATCTGCTGATGGCAATCAGCAGTTACTGTGAGCTCATTGGACTCAAGTATAAATCTGACTCGCCTCTCCTTGAGCATATTACGGAAATTCAGAAGGCGGCCGAACACGGGGCGTCTTTGACCCGCCAGTTGCTAGCGTTCAGCCGCAAACAGGTTCTGGCCTCAAAGAAGCTGGACCTGAACCACTTGATTCTAAAGATGCAGTCGTTGGTTTCGAGTCTCATTGGAGAGCGTATTGATTTAGAAGTCAAACTGGAACCTGAATTGGCAACCATCATGGGTGATTCCGGACAACTGGAACAGGTGATCATGAATCTGGTCGTAAACGCTCGTGACGCTATGCCGGATGGCGGAAGACTCATGATCGAAACAGGAAACATTCAGTTCAATTCCGATTCATCAAAGCAGCATCCCGGTCTAAACCCCGGAGATTACGTTCTTCTTTCGATCACTGACTCGGGAACCGGAATGGATGAACATACGAAATCCCAGATTTTTGAGCCCTTTTTTACGACAAAAGCAGTAGGACAGGGAACAGGTCTGGGACTGGCTACTGTTTATGGAATTATCCGGCAGAGTGGTGGAGATATTGCCGTGAACAGCCAGCCGGGTAAGGGATCTTCCTTTTTGATTTACTTGCCATCTGCTCAACCTCCCGACATTTCCCGTCTGGAAGGGCTGTCTCGAGAGTGAGACACGTTTTTGACAATACAAAAAATGGTAGTAGAGTAGTACGCATGGAGGTTGAGGGGCAGTTCGCGTTGTCGAAGCCCCACTAGAGCGGACAGTCAACTGGAGATGTCGTTGTAAGCCGATAAAGCCTCCCAAAGAAGACTCGAAATCATTTATCACGGAGACCAAATGAACGTGCCTATGCTCGCATGTTCAAATTGCGGTGAAGAGATTTCACCGAAATGGATCGTCTGCCCAATCTGCAGCCACCCCGCAGGCGTAAGATCTGCACCAGTTCCTGCGGAAGATTCCGATCCTATATTTAGCTTTGCAGAGATTCTCTGCATCAAGTGCAAAAAGAAAATCGGTCCCGACACACAGATTTGTCCGCACTGTCATGTTCCCATCATCCGGCGATACTGTTCCGGCTGTCAGCGTTTGATTCCCGACCATGTCAATCTGTGTCCCTATTGCCACGCTGAGCCAACAGTTAAGAAAGGTCTGGGAAGGGCGGTCAAAGTTGCACTTTTTTTTTTCTTGCCTGCTTTTCTGTTTCTTGCGTATGTTGTTTTTCATCGAACTGAAACGCGGGTTCAAAGAACAGCCGCGCCCGAACTCACCTCGGAGGAGCCATGGATTCGTGACCCGGTGCCGTCAGAAGCTGATCTTCCGCAAAGGGATCCTGCGTCCCCTGAACTGCTCCCTGATCCTCGTATTCCATCGGCAATTTCTCCTGTAGATGTTTCCGCGCTAAAACCATCGCGAATCGTTACTAATACTGTCGAGAGAATTGCTTCGCCTCAAGCAAAACCGAAGCGAGAAGAGCCGCACGCGGCTCCGGACTTTGCTGCAAGAGGCGCGCGTTTGAAGCAAGGAAGACAACTGAAGGAGCTTGGTTTACGGCTCATCCGGCGGAAGGAGTACGGTAAGGCAGTCTATGTTCTGCGGGATGCAGTGCGCTCTTTCCCGGCGGAAACCAAAGACCTCAGCCTTGGAGAGGCTCTTTACAATCTCGGATATTCGCTGCGCATGTCGGGAAAACCAGCGGAGGCTATTCCCGTGTTGAAAAAGGCGATGAGTTTCCCGTTCATTCGAAACAAAGCCGCGCGGGAATTGCAATCGGCTGCCGATCAACTGAAGAAGCCGCAACCGGTGCAATGGGTCAAGCCTTAAAAAGTGCCATTACTTTTCCTTCGATTTGATAAAATGCAATTTGAAGCAGCTTCTCTTTCTAATTCTCTTAATCTTGACGTTTTTGATCGCTGCCAAGAGCCACGGAAGACAGTACCGCTTGGAGCGTGAGCTGGAAGGGCACTGGACCGTATCTTTTACCAGTGAGAACCATCCGTGGGTAGAGCGTTTCTGGTTCCGTCATAGAGTGTTGTACTGGAGTATTGCGTCATGGACAGCGATTGCACTCATTGCATTGCGAATCCGGTTTCTATTCAATAGAAGTCGAAAATCGCAATGGATTCTCATTGGACTGTTTACGATCGGTTCTTCGATGATCGTTGCGTTTGTTTGCACCGGCTTGCTCAGCTGGGCGCGGCTTGCTCTTAAACTTTCCTTGAGCCATCCCGCGCCGAGCTCTCAATGGTTGGAAAATCTTCATCTGATCAGTCTTGGCTGGTGGCTGCTGACGCTGGCGCTTGTGTTATTGCTCCTAAAAATATTTCGATCTTCAACAGAGTAGCGCGGGCGTCTCGCCTGCGAAACTGCACAGACGGGACGTCCGCGCTACTTTGTAAATCTCCTGTTCCCCTTGACAATCTACAGGAGCGCGCGTTATTCTTATGTAGAATGTCTAGGAGAGTGTTGTGGAAAAAAAGAAAGCGGACCTTTTGCAAGGAACTTTAGACATGCTGATTCTCAAAACGCTGGCTCTGGAGCCGATTCACGGTTATGGGGTTGCGCAACGAATTCAGCAGATATCGAAGGATGTTTTGCGGGTGAATCAGGGCTCGCTGTACCCGGCGTTGCGGCGACTGGAGCGCAAGGGCTGGATTGAGGCTGAGTGGCGCGACTCGGAGAATAACC
Organism: bacterium; assembly: GCA_022616075.1. Lineage (NCBI taxonomy): Bacteria > bacterium. Next base: position 18,269 of record JAKEFK010000023.1, on the reverse strand, counting down.
GTCGGGCGCGTTACTACAGATTGACCAGAGCGGGCCGCAAGCAACTGGGAGCAGAAACGCGCGAGTGGGAAAGGCTTGCAGATGCGGTCGCGCGCATCCTTCAAACATCATGAGGACGATGTGATATGCGCCGGCTGATTGAATTCTGGAAGGATCTGTTTTCGCGGAAAGAGCGGGAACAGGAGCTGGAAGAAGAGCTTCAGTTTCACTTGGAGATGCAGGAACGCGCGAACCTTCGCGCGGGCTTGGATGCTGAAACTGCGAAACGTTCTGCAAAGCTGGATCTTGGTGGAGCTCAACAAATCAAGGAAGAGGTTCGCTCGCAACAGCTTGGATTCTGGTTTGAAACTCTATGGAACGATGCCGTGTATGGTGTGCGGATGTTGCGGAAGACTCCTGGTGTGACTTTCGTTTCCCTGATTACGTTGGGTTTGGCAATTGGGGCGTGTACCGCCTTATTCAGTTTATTTCATGGAATTCTGCTTCGCCCGTTGCCTTATCCAGATCCCGAGCGGCTTGTTGAGATCGAGGAGACCAATCTTTCTAAGGGAATTCCACACATCGGAGTGAGTGCTCGGAATCTGCAGGATTGGAGAGAGAGGTTGTTGAAAAATGTAGTGCGGACGACTCGTCCGCAAAAAAAGGACCGTGCACTATCGGTGCTGGCGGGCGAGTCGCCCGCACCACATCAGAAGCAAATTCCTATTTTTCAACAACCTCAGGACCGTTCCAACACGTTTGATGGGATTGCCGTTTATTTTACGATGGGCCGCACGTTAAGTGATGACAAGGAATCAGAAGTGGTTCTTGCATCGCAGGTCAGCGCAGATTTTTTTCGTGTGTTTCAAACTTTACCGGTGCTGGGACGTCTGTTCACAGAAGAAGAATCGAGTCGAACGAAGTATAACGGTGCGGTGGGTGTCATCACTCCGGATCCGCTGGTGATTCTCAGCCATGGTCTGTGGATGCGTCGTTTTGGAGGAGACCCCGGGATTGTTGGAAGATCCATATTTCTCGACCGGCGCTCCTGGAAAGTGATCGGGGTTATGCCGCCTCATTTTGCAATCCCGGATGAAAGAACGGCACTCTGGATACCATGGGGACTTCGAGATGATTCTCCGCGCGACCAGCATTATGCGAAAGGAGTAGCGCGACTTTCGAAGGGTGTTAGTTTAAAACAAGCGGAAGACCAGCTGAATAGCATCGCAAACGAGCTTGCGCGCGAATTTCCGGAGACCAATCAAGGCTGGGGAGCCCGGCTCAGCCCTTTGCAGCAAGCGATTACAGGAGATTTGAAGCAGTTGCTCTGGTTCTTGCTTGCGGCCGTTTGTCTGGTGTTAATCATCGCGTGCGTGAATATTGCGATTTTGCAATTGAGTCGCGCGTCCGCGCGCGTCCATGAAAGTTCTGTGCGGCTGGCGCTTGGCGCTTCGCGCGCAGGTTTGATGCGACAACTTTTGATGGAGTCACTTCTCTTGTCCTTTGCAGGCGGACTCCTGGGGATCACTCTTGCGTATTTTGCGATCGCAGCGTTGCCGCAACTGCAACCGGAATTGCCGCGTCTTGCCGAAGTTCGAATCAATCCTGCTGTTTTTCTTGTTTGCATGGGAATGACTGCGTTTTCGGCCTTGTTCTTTGGACTGGCTACTGCTTTTGTTGCCACAAACGGCAAATCGCATCCTCTGTTTCACGGTGAAGACGCTCGAAACACTCCCCGCGCATCCACGCAACGTCTGCGCAATGCGCTGGTGATCACGGAAATCGCGCTCTCTGTGATATTGCTGTCCGCTTCGGCAATGCTGATCCGCAGTTTTGACAGATTGCGGGATGTGAACCCGGGATTTCAGTTTCGCAATGTGCTTGTGTTTCCGGTGTTTTTAGACATGGAGAAATATGGTTCCGGTGAAAAATCGCGGTCGTATTACAAGCGTTTGATCGAAGATCTGCAAAACTTGCCTGGAATCGTGTCCGTTGGGGGAGCAACGGCGCTTCCAACAAGTCCGCTGGGACCGGATTTTGAACGCCCCGTGTGGGAAAAAAGTGGTTTACCTGTAGATCAAAGCAAAAGACACGCGGATGTTCGAATGGTGACACCCGACTATTTCCGGACGCTTGGAATTTCCGTCTTACATGGTCGTGGTTTTTCGGCGCAGGACACACCGGATTCTCCCGGTGTTGTCATTGTGAATGAAACACTCTCCCGGCAGATCTGGCCGAATCGCAGCGCTGTCGGGCAACAACTCGTTGTCGATTACAGCACTTCCGGCACATATGCTTATGAAGTGATTGGCGTTGTCAATGATGTCCGTTTTCGCGGACCTCGAAGTCATCCGCGTTCGGAGATTTATTTTCCGCATGCGCAGCGGTCCTATCTTGTGATGAACATGGCCATACGGACAGAGACCGATCCGCGACTATTGATTGGTCCGGTGAGGGAGGTGCTTCGAAAGATCGATCCGCAAAAACCTGCGCACAGCATCACTCCGCTGGAGGATCTGGTGGAAGCCACCCTGGTGCGTGACCGGTATGCAATGAATCTGGTCTCCTCTTTTGCGCTTGCTGCTTTGATGCTCGCATTGCTTGGTATTTACGGCGTGCTTGCGTTTTTTGTCCGGCAAAAAGTACGCGAGATTGGCATCCGCCTGGCATTGGGAGCGCGCCGAAATCAAATAGTCGGCTGGATCGCTCGACAGGGCGCCTCTTTGATGTGCGCCGGCTTGATTGCGGGATTGCTCGGATCGATTACGTTTGCTTATTTGCTGACAGGCATACTGTACGAAATCAGTCCGCGCGATTTATTCTCCTTGCTGGCTGCTTCCGTTACTGTGGTTCTCACAGCTCTTGTTGCCGCCTGGATTCCTGCTCGGCGCGCATCACGTATCGATCCCTCCCGGGCGCTAAGATACGAATGATCGTTGCAATGTGATAGCATTTTTTGCGATGCGTGCTTTCCTCATCGCAGTTATGTTTTTGACTTCGATTGCAACCGCCTCTGAAAAGTGGGAGGCGTCCGTAAAGAAGAATGGCGTTCGGACAATTACTTCAGCAGCTCTGGCAACCACACCCGATGGAAACTTTCCTGCGAGTCTTACGCTTCAATGTTCACCGGGAAAGGACGGCACCATTTCCTTCATCTATACAGTTACCGAACCGGATCAAATCAAACAATTTCCGTTTGATCAGTTTGAGGGGACCTGATGCGCCGGCAGCTACAAAGAAACTCGGCCAGATCCAGCTCCGTTCAAAAACTGGCAGAGTTACGTTGCAGAAAGAGTTGGCAGGTTATTTTACGAGTGCGCAGGCTTTTGCATTTAGCTTCTTTGTTCCTTCGGGAGAGAAAAATGAAGTGACTCAAATGTTGGACAAAATCATTCCAGGCGCCGGCACTCTCTCCTTTTGCGTATTGACTGAAACGGCAATGAAAATCTGTTCCGATTTCATAGTAAAGGATTCAGAGAAGATCATTGCTGAAACGGTCAAGCCCTGTCTTTAAAAGTGAGAATCACACGGCAGAGTGTCTGCGCTGCTGCATCGATTTGACGTTCGTCCGCTCCACCGAAACCCAGGATTAAACCTTGCCGTGGGTTTGATGCGTAACAGGAAGAGAGCGGAGTCGTGCTGATTCCGTGTTTCATGCACCTGCGAACGGCCTCAGAATCGTTTACGCCGGCCGGCAAGAATACGCAAAGATGCAATCCTGCATCCGCATTGTATGGTTTTAATCTCTCTCCTGAATGCTTGCGCAAGCTTTCTAGCAGCGCGTTCCGCCTGATGAGATAAGTGCGGCGCATACGCCGCAGGTGGCGTGCAAAATGGCCTTCTTGCAAGAAATCGGTCAGCACAACTTGATAGAGGGTTGGAGAAAAAATGTCGATTGCTTCACGCAGACTTACAAATGAACTCCACAAAACCGGTGGAATCACCATATACCCAACGCGCAGAGAAGGAAACAAAACTTTGCTGAAGGTGCCAATATAGATTACACGCGATGAGGTATCCATTCCTTGCAGGGATCCAAGCGGACGGCTCGCGTAGCGGTATTCGCTGTCATAGTCATCTTCGATAATCCAGGATTGCGCGCGTTGAGCCCAATCAAGCAATTCGAGTCTTCGGGACGCGGTCATGGAGGTTCCCAGTGGATATTGATGAGATGGAGTCACATAAATCGCTCGAACTTTTTTCCCGTGCGCTGAGACTTTCTTTATGTTGATTCCTTCTTCATCCAGAGTGACGGGGATGGTTGTGGCCCCTGCGCTCTTCAAAGCTTCTCTCGCGCCCGGATAGCCCGGTTCTTCGATGCACACGGAGTCGCCGGGTTTGAGAATCGCTCTGGCGCACATTTGAAGCGCCAGTTGAGATCCCGGCACAATCAGGATTTGTTTCGGTTCACAATGAACTGCCCTTGCCGTCTGCAAATACTGCGCAATCGCTTCACGCAAAGGTGAGTATCCGGCCGGATCTCCATAAGCCATAAGCTCCGGTGAAAAACCTTTTGCGTGGCGTGAAACGAGGCGTGACCAGATTTTGTGCGGAAACTGATCGAGTGCTGGAAGACTGACGCGAAATGGCCCGAGCACCTTTTCTGCCAACGGCCGGTAATCACGTTCGAGCTGCTCATGCGGCTTGCGCGTTGTTAAAGGCGGCGAAAATTCTTCCGGTATCGATTCCTTCACATAAGTGCCCGCTCCGGTTTTTCCTTCTATGTATCCCTCATGAAGAAGTTGTTCAAACGCAATGACCGCGGGAAGACGCGAAATCTTCAAGTCCTGAGCCAGAGCGCGGGTAGAGGGAAGTCTCTGGCCGGGACGAAGCAAACCGGAAAGAATCGCTTCACGATAGCCGTCATAGATCTGCTTGTAAAAAGGAATCCCGGAATCCCGCTCAAACGGAACGCACGGAAATAACGCAACAGATCCTGCTTTTTTCCCCATAATACGAAGCGCAGGCTTCAACGACCGGGCAAGATGTCCGCGCTCCACTCCTGGTTAAATGGTTATGTTAAAAGTGCAAAAAGTGGATATTGTCAGAATACCACAGCTGAAGTTAAAATCGCCCCGATAGGAAGGAGAAGTCATGACAATCGAGCAAAATAATCCGCAGAAAGATTTCGATTTTTATATGGGTAAGTGGAAGGTCCACAACAGGAAATTGAAGGAAAGATTGAAAGGATGCACTTCCTGGGATGAGTTTGAAGGAACCGTTGTTGCGCGCCCCATCTGGGGAGGGAAGGCAAATACGGATGAATTTGATGCGGTAAGCCCTTCGGGACACATTCAGGGAATGACCTTGCGCCTGTATGATCCCAAGTCGCAGCAGTGGAGTCTCTACTGGGCAAACAGCGCGAATGGAATCCTGGAAAAACCGATGATCGGCGGTTTCAAAAATGGAGTTGGGGAATTCTACGATCAGGAATTATTCGAAGGAAGAAGCATCTTTGTCCGATTTCTCTGGAGCAATATAACGCCCGTTTCCTGTCTGTGGGAGCAAGCTTTTTCGGAAGATGGCGGAAAAAGCTGGGAAACAAACTGGATCATGAGCTTTACCCGAATTGAGTAGGTAATAGACTACGAAGAAAGCAGTTCTCGGATTTTCTTCAGAAGCACACTCATCAATACGGGTTTGGAAATGTATTCACAACCGGAGTCCAGGATGCTTTGCAGGTGCGTCAGCTCATCCGTATAGCCGGACATGAAGAGCATTTTCAGTTGTGGGCAGAATTCTCTCGCGACTTCAGCAACTTCCATTCCGCTCATTTCAGGCATTACGACATCGGAGATCATGATATCGATCTCGGATTGATTTTTCAGTAATTTGATTGCAGCGGAACCGCTGCCGGCATAAAGAACACGATAGCCGTTCATTTCAAGAAAGGAACCTGCAGCCGCGCGAACCATTTCATTGTCATCTACAAGCAGAATCGTTTCTCCTTTACCGATCGCGCGATCCGTGCTGGATTCCACAAACTGACTTTCGGGAGCCTCATCAATGCGTGGCATGTAAATACTAAAAATTGTGCCTTCACGCCATTTGCTTTGCACATAGATAAAACCACCGCTCTGTTTCACGATTCCAAAAACAGTGGCAAGTCCCAGGCCGGTTCCTTTGCCTTCCGGTTTGGTTGTGAAAAAGGGTTCGAATATGCGCTGAGCGGTCTCTTCCTTCATACCCTGGCCGTTATCCTGGATCGACAACAACACAAAACGTCCTGGCAAGAGACCGGCATGAAGGCTTGCAAATTCCTGATCTACTTCGATGTTGGAAGTCTCGATTCTCAATGTTCCACCGTCCGGCATCGCATCGCGGGCATTGACGGCTAAATTCATCAGAATCTGTTCGATCTGACCGGGATCTGCTCGAACGGTTCCCAGATTCCGGCTTTTAACGATTTCGAGCTGAATGTCATCACCGATCAAACGCCTGAGCATGTTCTCCATTCCTGCAACTGAGTCGTTCAAATCAATGAACTTTGGAGTGAGCACCTGGCGCCTGCTGAATGCAAGCAGTTGACCTGTGAGATTTCCTCCTTGTTCCGCCGCTTTTCTGATTTCTGAAACGTACGCGCGCAGCGGATCAATTTCGTGCATTCGAATCAGAAGTAGTTCAATGTAGCTGGTGATCGCCATGAGGATGTTGTTAAAATCGTGCGCAACACCACCGGCCAATCTGCCGATTGCTTCCATTTTCTGAACCTGTACCAACTGTTGTTCCAATTTTTTGCGGTCGGTCGTATCTACAATGTAACCTTTGATCGTAACGAGATCATTCTTTTCATCAAAGATTCCAAATGCATTTTCTACAACGTATACAGGTTCTCCTTTCTTGTTGCGCAGCTCATATTCCCGGTATTCCAGTTTCTTGTCAGAGCGGATTTTTTCCAGAAAATCCTTCCGATCTACAGAACTTTTGTATAAGAGACTCAAATCATAATTCAGCGCCTCTTCAGTCGAATCAAACCCAAAGATTCGCAGGAAAGCTGGATTGCACGTGAGCAATCTGCCATCGATAGTTGAGATGTAAATGCCGGTCAAATCATCTTCTACGAAGCTGCGATATTTCCTTTCACTCTCTTTGAGCGCTTCTTCCGCGCGTTTCCGCTGAATAAACTGCCCTATTTGTTTTCCCAGGGAAGATGCAACAACAATCAGCTGCTGATCTCCTTCGAGAGTTTGCTTGCTGTAGAATTCGAGCACTCCTTCCACCAAACTTGCGATTTCGACTGGAAACGCTAAACCGGAAAGAAAACCTTGTTCATGAGCAAACTGAGCACCTGGGCTTCCTGAGTTGGAAAAACCTGTTACGGATCCTGGTTGCGCGGATTCAAACACAATATTCGGGAGGGCCTCGGGGTCTGTGGAGACGATTTTTTGCCAGACTTCCGAAAACGAATTGCACCCGGGATGATGAGATTCAAATAAATGAAGCCCGCCTGAGCCGGCCATCCAGAACATCCCGGTTTCACATTCCAGGGCATCGCAGATTGCACTCAGGATTTTGGGCGCTGCATCCTTTAAGGTGACTGACTCTGCAAGCACCCGGGTGACGTGGTACAAGCAGGCTGTCAATCCTTCGGTGCGTTTTAGAGCTGTGATATCCTTCGCAATTCCTCGCACCTGTGTAATCTCACCGGACTCGTCCCGTTGCGCTGTTGCTGTGATGAGCAAATCCAGCCTTTGACCTTTCGGTTTTTGCAAAACGATGGGGTAGTCCTTGACGTAGCCCTGTCCGGCGATGGTCATTCGATACTTCTGCCGGTCTTGCGGGTCCCAATGCAAATCGTTTTCGAAATCCAGACTTGTGGCTTCCGTCTTTGAGCGATAACCCAGCAAGTCGAGTCCTGCCTGGTTCAAATCTAGAATTTTACCGTCTGCGGAAACAATGAAAACAATATCTTTCGACTCTTCGAAAAGAGCCCTGTATTTTTCTTCGGTTTTTTCAATCTGCTTACGTACGGTGATATCGCTTGCCGTTCCTGCAACTCCAATGATGTTTTTGTCATCATCCCGAAGTGCCACGGCGTTGCAAAACAAACAAACGCTGCGACCATCTTTGTGAATCAACTCTGTTTCAAAAATGTCCACAATTTTTCCGGACATGACATCCTTCAGCAGTTGAAGATCTTTTTCGGCGAACTTCTTACTTTGAAACTGAGTAAAGTGACGGCCGATCATTTCGCCGGGCGCATAACCCAAGGTGCTCGCACAGGCCTGATTCACGAATGTGAAATAGCCTTCGGCGTCAATGGACCAGATGATATCGTGCGACGTTTCCACGATGATCCGGTATTTTTCCTCACTCTTTTGAAGAGCTACATCTGCAAGCTTGCGTTCGGTCATGTCCCGCGCGATCATGCAAGCGGCAATCGTGCCGCCTCGTGCATCGCATACCGGCGAAACCGTCAGGGAGACATACGCAGGGCTTCCATCCTTTCGCCGCTGGATCGTTTCGAAATGCCTGATGCCTTCGCAAGTACGCAGCTTTTCCATGATCAATTGCAGCTCAATCAGCCGGTCTTCAGGGACGATCATGGAAATATTGGAACCGATCGCTTCCGTTGCGGTGAACCCATATAGCTGTTCCGCTCCGCGGTTCCAACTGACAATGGTGCCGTCCAGTTCTTTGCCTATAATTGCGTCGTCAGCGGCGTCAATGAGCGAAGCCAAAAATAGGCCGGCTTCTTGTTTAGTAAATTCTGGTTCGTTTGATCTATTTTCTTTGTTCACGCGTGATGCCTTGAGGCTTCTTCAGAAGATGAGCGAGGTCAATGTGAGTCGTGGAAAGTAGATGTTGGTAGCATCTACAGCAGCCTTCTCCTTACTGCCGCCCCCCACGGTAGCTGAAAACTTCCGCAGTCTGATTATACTCGATGGGCGGGCTCGTGGTAGCGACTTTAGTGCTTTGTTCGGTATTAACAAACATTTGCAATCTGCAGTAGTCGTGACTATGCTTTCAGCAAAGCCTGATTGGAGAATTGAAGGATGAAATTATTAACGAGACGCTGCGAATGTGTATGGTGCCGGCAGATATTCTATTCGGATCGATACTACAAGTTTGGGACATGTTCCGGCTGTCTAATTTCAAAAGTTTCGATCCCCGCGCCCAAACTCACCGAAATCTTACGACAGGCCGAACAAGAAGCCAGAATAAAAACTAAAAAGAAAAAATAAAAACAGCCCCAGGTTTTTTATTTTTCATTTCTCATTTTTACTATCAGTTCCTTGACCTTTTCCCACACTTCCGGATCCTGATTCATTTTGGTGTGGGAGTTTCGAAAAATCTTCTTGTACCAGTCTACCGAAGAAAGATCGATTTGCTTGTTGCTGTAATCGAATTCAAAATTGCCGATGATTCTTGTTTTAACTGGATTCTGGGCCCTGATTTCAGACTCGCCACGAATCAAGATCCCGTTTCGCTGAAAAAGGTTTGCGGCGGCTCTTACATTCTCCGGCAGAACATCGTCATGTCTTCCTACGCTATCGATTTGAATCGTGAGTAACACAGGGATTTTCAGCTGATGTAGTTGGTTCGCGAATTTTACGACCGCGGCTCCTCCAAAACTTTGCCCGTAGAGGATCAGGCGAGCCGATTCTTTTTCGTTGCCGGTTAGAGTCCCGTTCCGATCACTGTCCAGCGCGTTTTGCACGAGCTGCAAAGCGAGATCGCGCCTGACGTTCTCAACTGTCTCTACATGCAACCCCGGCTGATTCATTGCGCGAAGTTCGAGTGCAAGCCTGCGAACTCCCTCGCGTGAGTTGTTCCAGCTTTGACGTCCACCAAGAAAACCGAGCACAAGCGCATCACCCTCTGCTAACGGAGTTCTGGTTTCAAAATGGTGATAACGTTGCCGCGAAAAGCAGCTGAGGAGTATCAGGCAGAGTAAAAAGGGAAGTAGACAACGTTTCATGTTACCGGTACTGATTCCGTATTTCCTCCGCATATCAGTACACCAATCCGTTCTCCGCTTTGAGTCGCATACCGTTTTGACAACAATGCCGCCAGTGCAGCGGCGCCTCCAGGTTCAGCTAGAATTCGAAATTTGTCCCATAACACTTGCACCGCGTTCAAGATCGACTCATCTGAAACGAGGATCACGCTGTCAACATACTTTTGTGCAATGGGAAACATGAACTCACCGACCCTCTTCGGCGCGAGAGAATCCGCAGCGATGCCGCCCGCTGGAGAATCAACCGGTTTTCCTGCGCTGAGGGCGTTGCTGAGAGTTGGCGCTGCTTCCGGTTCGACTCCGATGATTTTTACTCCACCGGAATACCACGCCGCGATTCCTCCAATCAGTCCTCCCCCTCCTACTGCAACGAAAAGCGTATCCAGTTCGGGACACTGCTCCTGAAATTCCAAACCTACAGTTCCTTGTCCTAACAGTGTCTCTTTCTGATCGTAGGCATGAATTGCCATCGCGCCCGATTCTCGAACCCACTCCTGGCTCGCCGCCAGCGCATCCGCGTATAGTTCTCCTGCAACCACGAGTTCCGCCCCGTAAGCCCGAATCCGCTGGATCTTCGCACGCGAAGCCACAGAAGGGAGAAATATTTTTGCCGGCTTGCCCAGTTGCATCGCTGTATACGCGACCGCCACTCCATGATTTCCACCGGACGCGGCAACGACTCCGTTCTGCGGAACCTCACGCATTAACATATTGGCGAAAGCACCACGCGTCTTGAAGGATCCGGAATGCTGGAGAAGCTCAAGCTTCAAGAAAATCCGGTTTGAATCACAGCCGATTTCTTTCCCGGATATTTCCAGAATGGGAGTCTTTCGAATGTAAGGCCGAATGAGCTTTTCTGCGTTTCTGATTTCGTCGCGATTCATGTTAGTCGTACGAACGATTATTATAAGGTCATGACGAAAGAAAAACCCGAATACATTTCCGGCGAAAAGTTTCATACAAAGATCAAACGTGTCTATTCAGGCAACCTGGATTGGGCTGTAAATAAGAGGAAAGAGAACATGGCGCACGTTCTTTACGAGGCCGTTCATGAGAATCGTGCGTTTGAAGATGCAAGGCGTGGCAGTGGCAAGGACTATGCCACGTGGGTCTTTTCAGAAGAAGAGGGTTTGCGCGAGGGCATCTTCTCATCGGGATTTGAGCTTCTAATAGATGCGAAGCTTGAGCCTTTTGCTTCAATCGGATTGCATAGACATGTTGCAACAGAGGAGATCTATTACATTCTGGAAGGAAACATTCAAATGACAACCGTTGCACCTTCCGGAGAGGAGGACACGCAGGAACTGGCGGCGGGAGATGCGCATGCCGTGAAATTCGGGCAATCTCACTATGGCACCGCAGGAGCTGAAGGGGTTCGATTCATTGCAGTGGCCTTCAGTTAGGCGCGCCGCATTTGTGATTTTTACAAATGCCGCGCCAGTTGAATGCAGGGCTGAGCATTCGCATAAATCGCGAATGCACAGCCCCTACGATCCGTGTTAGAAACTGTACTTGAATCCAAGACGAACCGCGCGTGGAGAAAGATTCTCCTGCAATTCATTAAAGGAAGCAGTTGTCACGCGACGTTGTCTCTGAACCACAGTGTTTTCGTTCGTGATATTGAAAACATCCACAGCCACGGTAATCCGGCCGTAATTTGAGAGTTCAAACACCTTCTGAACGTTGAGGTCCAGCGTGAAGATGTTGTCATAGCGCCGGGTTCCAATCGGCTCAAGAAGGATCAGACGTCCTTGCGCATAGAAGTTGAACAAGTTTCCAGGCGCGGGGTTTCCTTCATCATCGAGAAGCTCAGCAAATAGCGGTTGCGGAAAACCTTGCTGGTAACGCACAAAGCCGCCCAAACTGAGATCCCATGGCAGCTGATAGATGCCGCTTGCGCGGAAAGTCCATTCGGCAAACGGGAACACTCCGGTCTTACCGCTTCCGCCACTGACAAACGCGTACGGTTGATCATCGTAGAAACTGACAAGCGCAGGATCGGCATAAACCGTTCGGAGATTGATTCCGTCGCCGCTAACGACGAAGAAGGAATCTCCGCCATCATAGTGAGCCTTCTGGCGTTGTAAGGTTACGAAAGCGTTTAACATGAAGTTGTTGCTCATTCGCTTTCTCGCGCCAAAATCCACTCCGTTGTAGGTTTGTGTGTAACCATCGATTGTCTTTAATAATTGTGTGCCATCGTGCGCGAAAGTGAGATCGCTGAAAGGCACCGAGAAATCACCAAACTCGGGATGCGAGAAAGTGAAGACACCGGCCGGCGCATAATCCTCGGGTGTCACGCCAAACGGCACCGTCTGCGTGAAGTTATCGTACGTACGGTGGGTGAACGATACATACAAAGCAAGATCCCGAACGACTTCACGTTCGAATCCCACAACGAATTCATCCGTTACGGCGGACTCAATGTCGCCGATTCGCTTTAATGCATCAAACTGGGCTTGATCAAACGGACCCGGAGCGGCGCCACCGTAATAACCGAAGACGCGAGTAACTTCATCAGGTGTAATCACCCGGTCACCATTCGAATTTGTGAAACCCAGGATCACACCGTTGTAAACGTATGTTGGGTTGGCATATGTGTCGTAGAACGGAACATAACCATCGTAATAGCGAGCGTAATTACCACGCAGGATGGTCCTGCCGTCACCTGTGATGTCGTATGTTGCTCCCAATCGTGGAGAAATATCAGTGTACACTTTGCTTCTGTCATTTCCCGCGAAATCAACGCCGGAAATAAACGCGTCAAATCCTGCTGGAGCGGGAACGGAGGATGCCTGATTTTCACCCGATCCGCTGTCAACACGAAATCCGAGGTTTAAGGTGAGCCGATCCATACGCCATGTGTCTGTGACATAGCCGCTGGCGCGATAGTAGTTCATCGTGCCGTTGATAAACCGTTGCGCATAAATGGCGCCGGCAATCAGTGGTCCACCGGGAGTAGTCTGAACAACATCGGCAATCAGCGCGCCATTTCCGTAGCTGCTGAATGTATGGCCTTCAGAGGCTTTGTATTCAAATCCGAACTTGAATTCATGATCGCCGCCCCAGTTTTCTTTGAACCAGTTCATGTCCGCGTTGAAATCATGGGAAGGACGATCGATCGGACTCACATTGAACGATGTATCTTCCCAGTGCGGAATCACAGCCAGGAAGATCATCGGAATGTCACAAGGCGTGCTTGCGGCGCAGTTTCCGCCGTTTGGAGAAAGCTCAAAGCTCAAGCCAATGTAGCCATAGCGAGCATTCAAGATGGTATGGTCATTGGGGATAAGGGTATGCTGGCCGGTCCAGATTCCTTCCAGAATTGTACCGGGGCTACCTTGTTGCCAAAGGGTTTCTTCCGCCTGAGTTGGTGGATCAAAACCACGACCATCTTTTTCCTTTGCGCCGTCAAAGTATCCGAACTGCGATTCGTTGGCTGCATTGGCATTAAAATTCGCTTTGAAGTTGAGATCTGTTAACTTCGTTTTGTCACTGAGTGAAAGTCCGGTATTGGGATCGGTCACTCTTGTGAACAAATCGATCTGGTTTCTACGCCAGGCGCCCCATGCAAAGAGTCTGTCTTTTACAATGGGTCCACCAATGTCGAAACCTACATCGTATACTTGATCGATTCTGTTTGAACGGAGCACTCCGAGTTCGATCAATTCTTCCGGAGTGTTATCGCTTTGCAGAGATTCGTTGGTGAAATAATAAGAAGCGTTCGCTTCCAGTTTATTTCCTGCGCGTTTAGTAACCAGATTTACAACGACTCCTTTGGCTTGCACGGAAGCATCTGAGCCGCCGCTCATAATCTGAATTTCTTCAAATGCATCAAAGTCGTAGTAGGTTGGGCTTGCACCAAGGGACAGCGGATCGGTTGCATTTACGCCATCATAGTTCCAGGCATTATCTGTAAACGAAGCGCCGCGCGCAAAGAAACCAGTTTGCTGTCCGGATTCTGATCCTGCGATGTTGATACGGTCGTTGTCCACACCGGGGGTCTGTTCAATGATGACCCACGGGTCTCGACCACTTGGCACTTTATCGAGGTACTCGCGGTTAAACGATGATTCATTTCCCGTTTTCTTCGTATCCACAACGGGAGTATCCGCGACAACTACAAACTCTTCAGTTAGTGTCGGGTTCAAGGTGATTTGCAATTGCACTTCACCACCGACCGAAACACGAACTTCCTCCTGTCTAACTTCTGTAAAACCTTCAATGGAGAAGGTCGCAGAATACATGCCGGGAGGAAGATTTGCGAAACGGAAACCGCCGGCCGGTCCTGTGGTCGATGTTTGCGGCTGAATCTCGGTTGATTCCAGTGTGATTGTTACGCCGGGAAGCGGTTGCCCTTTGTCATCATTGACTTTGCCGTAAATGGATCCTGCTCTGGTAGAAACTTGTGCCAGAACAGGAGCCGCTGCAACCGCCAGAAGCGCAATCGTCACCAGGAATGTTTTCAGTTTCATAGCTCCTCCTTAATAGAGAGTTGGTGTTTAGCGTTCACACTTCTTAACGCAAGTTCCGTACCCTTTAGCCTCCTCGGGATAGAGCCAGATAGATTCAAGAAAACGGGAGCGGAGATACGGTGAATAAAAAACGATTGATCCTTTCGGTAGAAATTGCATACCGCAGATGCCGGGATTTCGATGCTCTAGTTGAGAATTCGCGGAAGCGTACCGTTTATTCGGATTTTTGAAGAATTACAGTTTGAGTGAGAGTTCCTGCAGAACGCGAAGCCGATCTTTGTAATGACGGCTCCAGATCAATTCCGTGCCTTCTTTGAGAAGAACCGTGTATCCTCTTTTGACCGATGGTTTCAATTCGCGGATGCTATCAACATTCACAAGGTATGAACGATGGATTCGAACGAACTGATGTGGATCCAACTTATTTTCCAGCGATTGAAGTCCGGGACGAACGAAATATTCATTGCTTCCGCAATGCACCACGCTGCATTTTTCCCTCGCTTCAATCCAGTGAATCTCTTTCATATTTAGAACCACAAGGCCTTGATCGGACCGTAGAAGAATCTTTCGCTCTATCATTTTTTCGGCTCCCATTAATAAGAGGTGTGGATTTCCGAAAAACATTCCGTGTCAAAGGGATGGATTCTTCCTCATTCGAAAGTAGGAGTTTCGCGATCACAGCTTCCATTGAACCCATTCGCCGGGTTGGAGGATTGCAACCGGCAGATTTCGTTTCCTTGCAATTTCAATGAATGCGGCTTCAGCGTGGGCATATTCCTCATATCCGTCGGCGCCGGAAATTCCATAGTGGATTGGAATAACCATTTTTGCGCCCATCACTACTCCAGCTGCCACTGCTTGCTCCGGCGTCATCACTGATGGAACCTCGCTTTGTGGAGGGCGCCATCGGAACTTCGCGCCATTTATTGGAAGGAACGCAGCGTCAAAAGGTCCGAGATGTCTACCGATCTTCCAGTAAGCGCCGTGCATCATGGTGTCTCCACAATGTATGATTTTCCTTCCAGCGCCTGCGACAACCCAGGAAACCTGAACGTCGTCATAGCCATCGACCGCCGGCACAGCCGTGATCGTGAAGTCTCCCACCAAAATCGGCTCCCATAGTTTTACTCCTCGAACCCGAACGCCTCGCGACGCGACGATCGCGGCACTGTCGATATGACAGTACAGGTTGCCGTCTTCATTCAAAACCTGTTTTGCTGCCTGAACATCAAAATGGTCCGGATGCAAATGAGTGACGAGCACATGTCTCTGTTTTGTCGATGCTTCAATGGGAACGATCGGCTGCTTCAAAGCATCACCCCAAACGCCGGTGTTGATCAACGGATCAATGAACAGAGTAACCGAAGGGATTTCTAGTTTAATGCCGGCCCAGGAGAGCCGTTGAACTCTAAGCTCAGAACTGTTGGCATGAAGAAAATTCCCGTTTGCACTTTCAGCCAATGCGAGTAGTGCCAGCCGCGCGGTGTTTGCAAGAAACTTTCGTCGGTTCATTCGCCCCTCATTTGGCGCGATTGCCTCAGAATCAATTATCCGTGTGACTGCGGCGCCAGATCCCAGGGGCTGCTGTGCTATATTTGCGCCAGATCCGGCGCAAATTGCGGCTTGACCCGAAGCCTGCACGTTCCGCTACATGATCAATCGGCAATGCAGTATTCGCCAATAGCTGGCGTGCAAGCTCAACACGCAACCGATTGATATACGCGACCGGAGTCTCCCGTGTATGCGAGTGGAACAGGCGGGCAAGATGGCGTGGACTTGAATAGGCTAGCGTAGACAATTCTCCGATTGTCCAGTGGTGAGCTGGATTGGCAGCAATTGCGTCCTGCACACGGTGAACAGCGGGATGAATGTGATTGCGTCCTTCAAGCCATGGTGACAGTTGCGGATCGGCTCCGCTTCTGCGCAGGTAGACTACCATGTCGCGTGCTACTGCTACCGCGCAAAGTGGTCCCGCGATTTCGCTAATCAAGTGCAGCATCAGATCAATTCCAGCAGTCACTCCGGCGCTGGTGTACACGTTTCCGTCAGGAACGTAGATTCTGTTTTCGAGAACTTTTGCGCTGGCTGCAAGGTGCCGGAGTTCACTACAGTGGCTGTGATGTGTGGTGCAGGAACGTTGATCCAGGAGACCAGCTTTTGCCGCCAGCAAAGCGCCGGAACAAATAAACACCAGTCGATGTGTTGGGCGCGCGCTGCGGCGCAACCAATCAACAATTAGCTCGCGCGACTTTTTGTAACCGGCATCTTCCGGACCGTCTTTGGATCCCGCGACAACAATCATCGCGTCCCGCGCCGGGGATTCCGGCAGTGGCGTCAGATTGCTCAACAGTAAGCCAATCGAGCTTTCAATCGGAATACGCGCAGCGCAATAATGCATGTCGAAACGGACATCGTTTTGATTGCGGTTCGCCATTGCCAGTGCTTCAGCCGGTCCGGCCACATCCAGAAGAAGCGTCCGCGGTGGGAAAATAAAATACACGGCCTGATGTTTCACAGTTTCGCAAGCGCCTCTTCTACGGTAGCAACCCGGGCGAACTGGCCGGATGTCAGAACTAATTCAGTACGCTCTTTTAACTCAGCTGAACTGAAAACACGCCCTGTGCGCGAAAACGTAACAGGGAACGTCATGGTAGCATTCATAACAAAATCCACTTCAAAGCCGTAATCCGAGGCATGTCGTGTAGTCGTTTCGCAACATTCCTCCGTACGGATGCCGCAAATAACCAGGCGGTGAATGTGCCGTTCATTCAGCCAGCCTGTAAGCGGCGTCCCTGCAAGCGCGCTGTGATAGCGTTTATGAATCACGATTTCGGGCTCGATCTTTACCGGTTCCAACGTTCTCACAAATCCTGTTGACAGCGCAAAGGCGCCTTTGTCCTCCGTATGCAGGATTTGAAGGACTGGTACCCTGGCGGCGGCACAACCGTCAATAAGTTTTTGCAGGTGGCCGGCAAATTCAGGCAGATCGGCGGCGGACCAATAGGGACGATGACGAAACGATTCTTGAACATCAACAACAAGTAAAGCGGTGTGATTCATTTCAGACTCCTTTAGACTTTGCTCACAGATGTATAGTAAGTTTCTTTAGATTGCGCCTCAATACACTGTTCGGACAAGGATGGGACGGATACGGACATAGCAGGGCATTGATTGGAAATAAGGAATTACTGTTTCAAAGCATTCTGCAGCGCAAGAAAATCTACCTGGTAGATATCACCAAGGCCATTTCCCGATTGCCGGATTCGCAGGTTCATTTCTGATGTTGTTTCAGCTTTAGGGAATTTTATTTCGTGCTTATTCCGTGTGCTGGAGAAAAAGAAATATTTTGAATCACGAGTCACCTTGGGAGAAAACTCCGTTACGCTGGAATTGAAAGGCAAGGGAAGTTTCCGCGCTTTTGTCCAAAGCTCTTGCTCGCGATAGCTGATAAAAAAATCCGCTTCTTCAAGACTCTCAGACGGCGTCGCCATAAAAATCAGGAATGATTCATCAAAAGCTATAAAAGGTTCAAACTCGTTTCCGGCTGTATTTACGGAGTCGCCCAAATTCTCAGCTGTTCGATACTCTCCGTTTTCCAGTCTGCTTACGTAAATATCGGCTCCGCCTTTCCCGCCTTTGCGGCGGGATCCGAAATACATCGTTTCTTCATCAGTGACGGTTGGATAGTATTCGCTGAATTCGCTATTAACTGGCGATTCCATACGGATCGGATTGCTCCAACCGTCTTTTGTTTTTTCAACTTTCCAGATATCGAAATCACTTTTTTGAGGCTCTCCGTATTTTAGCGGACGGTTGGAAATGAAGTAGAGAGTATTTCCATCTTTTGTGAAGTA
>JAKEFK010000022.1 GCA_022616075.1 bacterium | reverse complement strand
GTAAGAAATGTTGTCCGTATCATTGCCGGCTGGAACATTGATCCAGATTCGCGCAGATCCGCCGGATGTTAAAATGTTCGTCTCCTTTTTCGCATCACCGCAGTCAACTGTAACGGTGCTTACTTTGATCCCGCCTTTTCCTGCGATGAGCGGAGCGGCTGCAATTAGTATTAAAAGCAAACCAGTCATGATAATTCGTGCTTTCATAGGATTCCTCCGAAAATGATTTCTCTTTACACGTTAATTGCAGAAGACTGTGAAACAGATGGTGCTTCCCGGAGTTTTTTGACACGACGCCCGCGACGTCCTATGATATAGTTCCTCAAAATTGACGCTGGCGTAGCTCAGTTGGCAGAGCAGGGGTTTTGTAAACCTCAGGTCGGGGGTTCAAGTCCCTCCGCCAGCTTCTCGCATCTGGTCGCAGAGCATTTGCGCGCCGCTCCTGAAACCGAAACCTCCATAAGTTGAATTACGATCAAAATCTGTGCTGTTTGGAGGGCAAATGCTCTGCCACTACAGGTTTGCCGTGGTTCGTCTTATCATCAACTCATGAAATGGCGGAAGAACAACTTTGAGATTGACACGAATCGAAAGCGGTTCGACCTCGATTTGATCCACAACTTTTTGAGCACGCAGTCTTACTGGGCAACCGGACGGTCGCGGGCAACCATCGAGCGCTCGATTCGAAACTCAGTAGCGTTCGGGATCTATGAAGGCAAAAAGCAGGTGGGTTTCGCGCGGGTCATTACGGACTATGCGACTTTCGCGTGGATTGCGGATGTTTTCGTCATCGAAGAATTCCGTGGTCAGGGTCTTGCCAAGTGGTTGATGGAAGTTATGATGGCTCATCCCAAATTGCAAGGATTTCGCCGCTGGGTTCTTGCCACTAAAGACGCTCATGAGCTTTACAGGCGCTTCGGCTTTGAAGAGTTGAAAAAGCCTGAGCGCTGGATGGAACATCGTGATCCCAAAACTGAAGAGCAACCGGACTACTGGCAGGATTCGAAGTCGATTGTCACGTAGTTTCCGACGCCACAGATAAACTCCTTCTACAAGAAAAATATCCTCTCACTTATGTTTTGAAAACGCTACTGCGCGTATCTTCAGAGCAGTGGACAATTTGAAGATGAGAAAGGCGCCGATCCTGATTTTGTTACTATTCTGTTCGTTCGTATCTTCTGCACAAAAACTGAATCCCAGACTGGAATTACAGATCTGGCTGGACCGCAAAGGATTTTCACCGGGCGAAATCGATGGCGCGATCGGCAAGAATACTCAAAAAGCTCTGGCTGTATTTCAAGAGACACAAGGGATTCCAATTTCACTAAACGCCAATGAAGAAACATTGCACGCCCTGCGTGAGGATGGCGTAGAGCCGATTGTTATTTATAAGATTACCGAAGCAGATGTAAAGGGTCCGTTTGTTGAAAAGATCCCGGAGGATTTCATGGAGCAAGCGAAATTAAAAAACCTTTCTTATACTTCAAGTATGGAAGCTTTGTCTGAAAAGTTTCATGCCGGTCCCGCAATATTGATGAAATTAAATCCGAATTCCGATTTCTCCGCCGGTTCGGAAATCAGAGTTCCGAACGTGCTCGCGCAAGAAAAACAGCCCGAGCAGGAAATGGTTGAGCAAGTCGCGGGGAAAAAACAACCAGCGGAAAAGAGTTCTAATACAGTAGTACTATCGAAAGAATATCAGCAATTGATTGTGAAAGACGGCGATGGGAAAACAATATTTTTTGCGCCTATTACGGCCGGCAGCGATCAATATCCCTATCCGGTCGGAGCATGGAAGGTGAATGGCGTGTCAAGGAATCCATGCTTTGAATACAGTCCTGAGCTTTTTCAGGATGCCCCGGCGACGCACACAAAGGCCAAACTCCCCCCTGGCCCGAACAATCCTGTAGGAACGGTTTGGATTGATATCAGTGCGCCGCATTATGGATTGCACGGTACACCTGAGCCGGGGAAGATTGGTTATTCTGAATCTCACGGTTGTATCAGGCTCACAAACTGGGACGCTGAAAAACTTGCGTCACTGGTGTGGCACGGTACACCTGTCATTTTTGAATGATTAGTACACAATCCAGATTCCATACGATTCTGGGGGGCGCGGCGGGGTATTTTGCATTTACTTTCGCCGTGCTTCTGTTCGGCTTTCATCTTCAGGAGAATTATCATTTTGTGCCTTACCGGGCGTGGCTTGATTCAATGGAAGCGAATTCCGTTTCAAAACAAACGCCTTTGAAAACTGCTCAAACTGCACAACCACAGAAGGCACTATCGGCCAGAAGTCCGATAAAACCCACCGACCTGCTTCCGCGGCCGGAAGAGTATGCAAATGACATCAAAGTTCTAAAGCAAAGACAATTGCTGTTTCCGTTGCAGGCAATGCCCCGCAAGACCATGAAAAACACATTCAGGGACTCGCGCGGCGGTGGACGTTTGCATGAAGGAGTCGACATCCTTGCGCCGCGAAATACGCCGGTAATCGCAATTGAAGATGGAAAAATCGCCCGATTGTGGACCAGCAAATTCGGTGGAATCACGGTGTATCAATTTGATCCCACAAACTCGTACGTCTACTATTACGCGCATCTCGAAAAATATGCCCCGAATCTCAAAGAGGGCGCGAGTGTAAAAAAGGGTCAGGTCATCGGTTACGTTGGCACTTCCGGCAATGCTCCACCGAACACTCCCCATCTTCATTTCGCAATTTATCGCGCCACTGAGGCGGGTCGTTGGTGGCAGGGAAAACCAATCGATCCTTATCCAATCTATCCGTAAAAGCTGTGGTCGCACAGACCACAGACCTGAACCACGGCCGATGACACAAGAATGATGGCAGAGGCTATGTCCGGCGCAAACGATGTCGCGTAGACTTTGGATTTGAAGAGGGTGTATTCATGAATAACGGGAATGGCGGGCCGGTCATTATCGCAAGAGGCCTCAGCAAAAAATTCGACGAAGCATACGCGGTCCGCGATGTTTCGCTGGAAATTCATCCCGGCCAGATTTTTGGTTTCATCGGACCGAGCGGTTGCGGGAAGACTTCCACGGTGCGTTTGCTAACCGGATACTACTTGCCAAGCGAGGGTGAGGCCCATGTTCTCGGGCAATCATCCGTCAAGCTCAACGACAAAGAGCGACGTCGAATCGGCTATATGCCGCAGCTCTTTGCTCTGTATCCCGATTTAACGGTCTGGGAAAATCTGAACTTCTCCGCCTCGCTTTACGGAATGGGTCTTTTGCGTGGCCGGCGACTCAAAAAGATTCTGGACTTTGTGGATTTAAAGGATGACAGGCGAAAGCTCACATCGAAAATTTCCGGAGGAATGCAGAGACGTTTGAGTCTTGCAGCGGCGATGGTGCATCAACCGGACATTCTATTCCTGGATGAACCTACCGCCGGGATCGATCCGGTTTTGCGAAGAAAATTCTGGGATTACTTTCAAGAGCTCCGCAATCAAGGCCGCACATTGTTCGTTACAACTCAATATGTTTCGGAAGCCGCGTATTGCGACAGAATAGGAGTCATGGTTGAAGGCTCACTTCTGTGCGTCGACACACCGGAAGGACTTCGCAAAAGGGCCTATGGCGGAGAGATGGTAGACATCACAACAGAAGAGAATCAACCGCTGGATCTGAATTATGTACATCAATTGACCGAATTGCCTTTTCTAAAAGGACGTCCAAAACTCATGGATGAAAATAAGGTGAGGGTCCTGGTGAATGAGGCGAGCACCGCGATCCCAGCCCTCATCGAATTTACGAACTCGAAAAGCATCGCGGTGAAATCGATCGAACCCTATGCGCCTCCCTTTGATGATGTGTTCGTGCACCTTGTTAAAAAAGAGGAGGAGCCCTCATGATCGCGCCTCTCATACGAATCGGCGCCTTTGCGCGAAAGGAAATGATTGAGATTTTCCGGCAGCCGCGCCTGCTCCTTACTTTGATTCTTGGTCCTTTTTTGATTCTCTTGCTTTTCGGAATCGGGTACAGGAATGAAGGAAGAAATTTGCGCGCGCTCATTGTTGTTAGCAGGCAGAATCCTGTTCATCAAACGGTTCGAGAATATGCTCAGAATCTGGGATCTCAGCTGCAGGTAGTCGGGATATCGGAGAATCTCGCTGAAGCGAGATCCAAACTCCGGCATCGTGAAGTTGATCTGCTTGTACTTGTTCCGGATCAAAGTTTTCAAGCTCTGCGCAGCAGCCAGCAAATGGTGATTACGGTGCTGCATAACGAAGTGGATCCATACCAGGCCGACTATGTTGAATTCACGGGGCAACTCTACACAGACAAACTAAACCGTTGGATTCTCGGCACCGCTCTGGAGAAAAAGAAGACACAGGCGGTCGCCGTTCAGACGGATCTTGCTGAAGCAATTCAGTCAGTGCAAGCGCTGAGGAATGCGCTGGACAAGCGGGAGATCACAACAGCGCAGGAAAATCAGAAGAAACTGAATGAAACTCTTGCGCGGATAGAAGGCAGGATGGAAGGAGAGATTGCAAAAGAGGGAGCGCTCGAGCCATCAGAGCTAGAGGAAATTCGAAGCAGGCGTCAGGCGCTCCATGCCAATATCGATTCCTTGACGAAGTTAAATCCGGAACAGACCGACTATTCAAAGGAAGCCAGAGTCGCCACTGAAATTGAAAAGGATCTTACTTACGTGCAAGCGAGTTTGTCCGATTTCATGAAAATAGATCCACGGGTTCTCGTTTCACCCTTTACAAGTAAAGCTGTGACGATTGCCAAATCAAAACCTGAATTACCTCAATTTTTTATCCCATCTGTAATTGTTCTTTTGTTGCAGCATCTCGCTGTTACGTTTGCAGGATTGTCCGTTGTGCGGGAGTTTCGTTCGGGCGCAGCTGAACTGTTTCAAGTCTCGCCTTTGCGGCCGCTTGAAATGATTCTCGGCAAGTATCTGGGTTATTTCGTAATTGCAGCGCTGGTTGCTTCTGCTTTGACAGCGGCACTTTTGTTTGGTTTGAGGATGCCGATGCTGGGGGATCTGCGCTACCTCGCAGCGATTCTTGCGGCTCTCGTATTTGCCTCCATGGGAATTGGCTTTCTTTTTTCGCTGCTCGCCAGGACAGAAACACAAGCAATTCAATACACGATGATTTTTCTGCTTGTGAGCATTTTCTTCTCCGGTTTTTTGTTAAATCTGGAACTGTTGTGGGAACCGATTCGTTTGATATCGTGGATTCTGCCGGCCACGTACGGAATTCGCCTTGCTCAGGATAATCTTTTGAGGGGCGAGGTCCCGGATCTTTTTCTCTTTGCTCTTCTCACAACGATGGGGGCTTACTTCTTCGTGGTTGTTTACCGCATTTTGCGCAAGCGAATTGTCAGCACTTAAAGAGCAACGGTTCATTTACCGCGCGATAATGAACATCGCAGGTGGAAGCATTCAGGTAGGTGATTCCATCTTCTTCATGCTTCCCATAACCCTCATGAATATGACCGAAGACGACTAGCTTCGGACGGATTTCCCGGATCCTTTGCAGGAGTGCTGTGGATCCCACTGCATCTCCTCGAACGGTGCGATCGAGGATTCCTTTGGGTGGGCCATGCGAAAGGAGGATATCTGTATCTGGAGGAATCAGCTGGAATTTTTGCCTGAGTTCCTCTTCGGTGCGAAGATTGAATGCCCAATCATAAAACCAGGGCTGCCAGGGTGTTCCCCAGAAACTGAGCCCTTCCCATACATAACCCGAATCCTCCAAATAGGTTGGCGCAGTTAATAAACTTCGTGCCTCCGCCGGATTCCGCTCAAACAAAAAATCGTGATTGCCGGCGATGCAAATGATCTTTCGAACCGTCCCTTTCTCGAGGAGGGAGTGACACCAATCGTTGAATTTTATCAGCGCATGGGGTTTTCCCATTCCAGTGATATCCCCTCCGTGCAGGAGGAGATCACAGGGTGGAATTTCGAGCTCCTGATGGCGCTCATGGGTATCTGAAATACAGCAAATCAGCATCGATTTGATCCTATCGCAGAAATCCTTATAATATAGATAGCATTTGGCAAGGGAAGATGAAGTTTGCCTATTGCCAAGTGTCACCTTTTTGAATATACTCTTGACAGCTGGAAGGGGAAGTTTGTCCTCTTTGGCCGTTTTTTATTTTAGGGGTGAAAAACTAAAATTGGGCAGTTGCCCGAGTGGACAAAGGGAGCAGACTGTAAATCTGCCGCCGGACGGCTACGGAGGTTCGAATCCTTCACTGCCCACTCTAACAATAGATTAGAACTAATCCAATAGTAGTAAGCTTTCAGCTCCTATCACCAGTTTCTGGCGAGTGGCACTGAGCGCTTAGCGCTGGCGGAATTCTTGGGAGGCGGGAATAGCTCAGTCGGCTAGAGCATCAGCCTTCCAAGCTGAGGGTCGCGGGTTCGAATCCCGTTTCCCGCTCCACAAGAGTTCCAACGCTTCACCGCAGAGAACGTAGAGCGCGCAGAGAGAAACGAGAAATCTCTTTCTTTTCTTTGTGTCTTCTGCGATCTCTGCGGTGAAATAAGTAACGGATTGCCGAAACATCTGCGAGCTTCATCCGCTCCATACGAGGGCCATCCACGAACGATTTCAGATTGCAGATTTTAGATTGCAGATTGAAGCCTGCGGCGCTAACTCCGCCAAAGACGGTTCCATCTGATATCTGAAATCTTACATCTGAAATCATTTTGCCCATGTAGCTCAGTGGTAGAGCACTTCCTTGGTAAGGAAGGGGTCACCGGTTCAATCCCGGTCGTGGGCTTCCTGACTAGTAACTAGTGGCTAGTGACTAGTCACTAGAGGTTGGCAATGCAAGAAATCATTCAAATGCAGTGTGGCGAATGCAAACGCCGCAATTACAGTACTACAAAAAACAAGAAAAACACGCCGGATAAACTGGAACGGAAAAAATATTGTCCGTGGTGCCGGCATCATACAGTTCATAAAGAAGTGAAGTAAGGAGGATAGGCCAGTAGCTCGAACGGCTAGAGCGCCGGTCTCCAAAACCGGATGTTGGGGGTTCGAATCCCTCCTGGCCTGCCATATCACCGGATATGCAAACGACAGGAAGACTGCTTATGGTGAATAAATTGGAGCAAGGTCTCGCCAGTATCAAGGATAAATGGACAAACATCAAAACGTTTTTTATCGAAGTGAATGCCGAAGTTCGCAAAGTGACATGGCCGACTTTCAAAGAAGTTCGGGATACAACGATCGTGGTGATCATTGCCATATTCCTGTTCGGTATTTTCCTTTATCTGGTGGACCTGGCGTTACACAAAGGGTTGGAACATCTTTTTAAAGTTCTTGCTTAGGAAGTGACTTTTTATGGCTAAGAAATGGTATGTCATTCACACGTACTCAGGATACGAAAACAAAGTTGTGGACGCGCTGAGAAAGCGAGTGGAAGTGTTTGGCCTGGATGATCAAGTGGGTCAGGTGCTGATTCCTACACAGAAAGTGCTGGAAATGAAGAGTGGAAGAAAGGTGGAGACGGAAAAGAAATTTTATCCCGGCTACATCCTTGTGGAAATGGAAATGTCGGATGATGTCTGGCATGTGATTGTAAACACCCCGAAAGTCTCCGGATTTGTTGGTTCCGGTAAAACGCCCACTCCTCTTTCTGAAGGGGAAGTGGAACAAATTGTTCATCAGATCACCACGGCCGCGGAGAAGCCGGTACCGAAGTTCCTGTTCGATAAGGGAGAAACGATCAAGATCATCGATGGGCCGTTCAGCAATTTTACGGGTCAGGTGGAAGAGATTAATCCGGTCAAAAACACGTTGAAAGTGATGGTCACCATTTTCGGGCGTGCCACACCGGTGGAACTCGACTTCCTTCAGGTGGAAAAAATTACATAAAGAAATTTAAGCCGATCTTGGCGCCTTGGCGCCTTGGCGGTTAATAAAAGGTGATTTATGGCAAAAAAGATTACAGGGCAAATCAAGTTGCAAATACCGGGAGGAAAGGCTACTCCTGCTCCGCCTGTAGGACCGGCTCTCGGCCAGCACGGTCTGAACATCATGGAGTTTTGTAAAACCTTCAATGAGCGCACCAAAGCGATGGAAGGCTCGATCATTCCCGTGATTATCACTGTTTACGCAGACCGCACTTATACATTCATTACCAAGACACCTCCTGCTTCGGAAATGCTGAAAAAGGCAGCCGGAATCATCAAAGGTTCCGGTGAACCGAACAAGAACAAGGTGGGCAAGGTAACGGAAAAACAAATTGAAGAAATTGCCAAAACGAAATTACCAGACCTCAATGCCAACTCGCTGGAAGCTGCGGTTCAGATTATTCGTGGGACCGCGCGCAGCATGGGGTTGGACATCGTTTCCTAAAGGAGGGAGTTGATGGCAGGCAAAAAATTCTTAAAAGCGAAGGAACAGGTTGAAGACCGCGATTACTCTGTTCCCGAAGCGATCGAGCTTTTGCAAAAAGTAAAATTTGCGAAGTTTGATGAAACTCTTGAAGCGCACATGCGTTTAGGAGTTGATCCGAAACATGCGGATCAAATGGTTCGCGGCACAGTTGTTTTGCCTCACGGCACCGGGAAATCCAAGAAGGTGCTTGTGATTGCGAGCGGTGAAAAAGTTCATGAAGCCGAACAAGCAGGCGCCGATTTTGTGGGTGGTGAAGAGATGGTGGATAAGATCACCGGCGGCTGGATGGATTTTGAATCCGTGATTGCAACACCGGACATGATGAAGAGCGTCGCTAAACTCGGAAAAGTTCTCGGTCCACGGGGTCTGATGCCGAACCCGAAATCAGGCACAGTGACCTTTGATGTCGCGAGAGCTATTCAGGAAGTAAAAGCGGGTAAAGTCGAATTCCGCATCGACAAGACGTCTAACGTGCACGTTCAGCTCGGCAAGATGTCTTTCAGTAAGGACAAACTGGTGGAAAACACCCGCACACTTCTCGACGCTATTTTAAAAGCCAAACCGGCCGCGGCAAAAGGAAAATATATTCAGAAATTGTACTTGACCGCTACGATGAGTCCGAGCGTTCGAATCGATACAACGACGCTTGATTCGAAATCGGCATCCTAGGAGGTTTCATGAATCGCCAAGAGAAGAATCAAGAAGTAGAAAGGTTAAAACAGGATTTTGAAAAGATCAAAAACGCCTTCCTGGTAGATTTTCGTGGAATGAAAGTTGTGGATGCTACGGATCTCCGGCGTCAAATTCGCAAATCGCAGGGTCATTTTAAAGTTGTAAAGAATACTCTTGCTGCGCTGGCGGCAAAAGATCTGCCTCTCAATGTGCTGGAAAAGTACTTTGAAGGTCCCACAGGCATCGCTTTTACGGATCAGGACGCCGCAGGTTTGGCAAAGGTCTTGAATACCATTTCCAGGGACAATCCGAATCTGGTGATTAAGGCGGGATACATGGAAGGTTCCTTTATCGAAGGAAAACGGATCAGTGAAATTGCGAACATGCCTTCCCGCGCCCAACTCCAGGCTCAAGTGGTCGGATTGCTGGCGTCCCCTTTGCGAAGGTTAGTGTGGGTTTTAAACGGAACTATTCAAAAATTTATGGTTGTGCTGTCTGAAATACAGAAGACCAGACCAGAATCCTCAGGAGGAGAAATGAACACGGAAGAGATCATCAAATCGATTGAAGACATGAGCGTTCTTCAATTGTCTCAGTTGATTAAACAACTGGAAGAAAAATTCGGAGTGTCCGCTGCCATGGCCGCTCCTGTTGCTGCTTCAGCAGCTCCGGGCGCCGCTGCGGAAGCCGAGAAAAAAGAGGAAAAGACTCAGTTTGATGTTGTGCTGAAAGCTTTTCCTGCCGATAAGAAAATCAACATCATTAAAATTGTCCGCGAAGTAACGAATCTTGGTTTGAAAGAAGCCAAGGATCTGGTAGAAGGTGTGCCGAAACCGTTGAAAGAAGCGGTAACCAAAGAAGAAGCCGACACCATTAAGAAGAAGTTTGCTGAATCTGGTGCTGAAGTAGAAGTGAAGTAAGCGGTTTGTAAAGCGCGCCATCTTGGCGGCAAATGGTTCGAAAGGGCCGGCTGGAAGCCGGCGATACAAAATGAGGAAAGTGAAAACATTATGAAGGAAACTACAACACCCAGTTCTCGCGAACGAATTAGTTTTTCCAAGATTCCCGAGGCGTTTCAGATTCCGAATCTGATTGAGATTCAGAAGAAATCCTACGACGAATTTCTTCAAATGAATCTGATGCCGAGTGAACGGAAAGACACCGGTTTGCAGGCTGTTTTCAACAGCGTGTTTCCGATAACTGATTACCGCGATATTTGCACTTTGCAATTTGTCGATTATTCGATCGGCAACTGGCAATGCAAATGCGGAAAGATGAAAGGAGTGCAGAATCTCCGCGTTAACTGCGCAAAGTGCAATTACAGGATCATCATTGATCCCCGCGACGGGAGTGACGTGCCCTGTCCTCAATGCGCTTTTGTGAACGAGGATGCGCTGCCCCTTTGCGATTCTTGCGGTACCTATGTGGAGCTGAATCTCAAATACAGCGTAACCGAATGTAAGGAACGCGGTATGACTTATGCCGCGCCTTTGAAGGTAACTCTGCGACTCGCTGTGTATGACAAAGATCCTGAAACCGGCACAAAAACGATTCGCGATGTAAAGGAACAAGAGGCGTATTTCGGGGAGATTCCCTTAATGACCGATACGGGAACGTTCGTCATTAACGGCACAGAGCGCGTGATTGTAAGCCAGCTGCACCGTTCAGCCGGCGTATTTTTCCATGAAAGTGGAAAGAATGCCTTCACGGCCCAGATCATTCCTTACTACGGCTCATGGGTGGAGTTTGAGCTGGACGCAAAAGACCTGCTTTATGTCCGCATTGACCGCAAGCGGAAATTTTTGGGCACAGTGTTCCTTCGCGCATTGATTGGATTTCACAAACATCAAATACTGAAAAAATCGCCGGAAAGAGCCGAAAGGGAAGGAAAGAAAGCTGAGAAGCTGGAAAATGTTCCGGTAACAAACGGCGACATCATTCCTTTGTTCTATCCGACCGAAACAGTGATGAGAGAGAACGATCAGCTGTGGCTTTCTGTTTCGGAGCGTTTGGTCGGCTTGAAAGTCTCGCGCGATCTCGTGGATCCGAAATCGAGAGAAGTTCTGGTAGCCGCCGGCAAGAAAATCAGCAAGAACCAACACCACGAACTGGAAAACCGCAAGATCGAATACATCGCGGTTACTCTCGAAGAACTGGAAGGTGGGTTTTTTGCTGCGGACCTGATCAATGAAGAGACCGGTGAAGTGCTTGCCCAGGCGAATCAGGAATTCACAAAGAGTGTCGGTGAGCAGATTCTGCTTCACAACATCAAGTCTTTTGAAATCTTCTTTCCTGAACGAACGGAAATTGGATCCACGCTAAGCAATACCTTGAAAAAGGACCCGATTGCAACCGCCGATGACGCTTACAAAGAAATCTATCGGAGGCTGCGTCCCGGCGATCCGCCAACCACAGAGACATCGAGAACTTTCTTTGAAGACATGTTCTTTAACCGGAAGAAGTACGATTTTTCGCGGGTTGGCCGTTTGAAGTTGAATACGCGTTTGAATCTGACCACGGATCTCGATGAAAAACTGCTCAGCAAGGATGATTACACGGCGGTGATCAGTTACGTCCTGCGTTTGAAAAAGAATATCGGGACAATCGATGACATCGATCATCTTGGAAACCGGCGCGTTCGCTCGGTTGGTGAGTTGCTGCAAAACCAGTTTCGTCTTGGTCTCCTCCGGATGGAGCGCGCAATTAAAGAGCGCATGAGCGTGTATCAGGAAATTGCTACGGCGATGCCGAACGACGTCATTAACGCCAAGCCGGTCGTTGCAGCAATCCGTGAATTTTTCGGCAGCAGCCAGCTGTCGCAGTTTATGGATCAAACGAATCCGATTTCAGAAATCACGCACAAAAGGCGTTTGAGCGCGCTGGGACCCGGCGGATTGAGCCGTGAGCGAGCGGGATTTGAAGTGCGCGACGTTCATCCGACTCATTACGGGCGCATTTGTCCGATTGAGACGCCGGAAGGACCGAACATCGGCCTGATCTCCTCCTTGAGCTGTTTTGCGCGTATCAATGATTTCGGATTTATCGAATCTCCTTATCGCAAGGTGAAGGATGGGCGGATCGTGGATTACTGCCGCATCATTCACGAAGGGGATTCCGACTACGACAGGAATGCGATAGTCGAATTGAACGAAGTGAAAAAAGCGAATGCCGCATTGAGGCGTGAAGGAAAGAGCCCAGTCAATTTCGAACCTTACGTGTTCTATTTAACGGCGTGGGAAGAGGACAAGTACATCATTGCTCAGGCGAATGCGGAAGTGGATGAGCATGGACGCCTTGTGCAGGAACGTATGAACGCCCGCGCTGCCGGTGATTTCATTCTCGCTCATCGCGAGCAGATCGACTTCATCGATGTTTCACCAAAGCAACTCGTGAGCGTGGCTGCGTCCTTGATTCCCTTTCTGGAGCACGATGACGCAAACCGCGCGTTGATGGGATCGAACATGCAGCGTCAGGCGGTTCCGCTGATCCGGCCGAATTCTCCTCTGGTTGGCACTGGAATGGAAGGGATTGCCGCGAAAGATTCAGGCTCGGTCATCCGATGCAAGCGGGAAGGAATCGTGGATTCGCTGGATGCGAACCGCATCATTGTGCGAGTGGATACTGATACAAAAGGAGATCGCTTCATGGGCGACTCGGGCGCAGATATCTACGAACTCACAAAGTTCAAACGCTCCAATCAGAACACCTGCATCAATCAGAAACCGATTGCGTTGCGCGGCCAGCGCGTGCACAAAGGGGACATCCTTGCGGATGGACCTTGCACGGATCAGGGCGAATTGGCGCTTGGCCAGAACGTCCTTGTTGCATTTATGCCCTGGCGCGGATACAACTTTGAGGATGCAATCGTCATCAGCGAACGGCTCGTAAAAACGGATGCATTCACTTCGATCCACATCGAAGAATTTGAGACTGCCGCGCGAGATACTAAACTCGGGCCGGAGGACATCACACGCGACATTCCAAACCCTGATGAAGATGCGCTTGCTCAGCTGGATGAATCAGGAATCATCCGGATCGGCGCCTACGTAAAACCGGGCGATATTCTGGTCGGCAAAATCACTCCGAAAGGAGAAAGTGTCCTGTCACCGGAAGAGAAATTACTTCGCGCGATCTTCGGCGAAAAAGCCGGCGATTTCAAAGATGCTTCGCTGGTCTGTCCGCCTGGAATCGAAGGAATCGTGGTGGATGTGAAAATCTTCACGCGAAGAGGACAGGAAAAAGATGAAAAGACGAAAGCCATTGAAGCGGAAGAAATGGCCCGTCTTAAAAAGAATCTCGATGATGAAATCCGCATCCTGAGTGATTCCGTGAAGGTTCACATTGTAGGAATTCTGGATGGATACATTGCCGCTGAAGACCTGATTGATTCGGACGGCACGAGGCTTTTGGAGAAGAACAATAGAATTACCTTCGATGATATTCGGGAAATTCCGATTGAGAAGCTAAAAAAGCTGAAAGTACGGCCTCGCAAAGAATCAGTGCTGGAGAAACTGGAAGATCTGTTCATGAAGTATGACCGGCGCGTGGAAGTATTGAAGCAGACGTATCAGGAGAAGTTCAGCCGGTTTGAAAAAGGAGATGATCTGCCGCCAGGAGTAATCAAGCTCGTCAAGGTTTACATTGCCATGAAACGCAAGCTCTCGGTTGGAGACAAGATGGCAGGACGGCATGGAAACAAGGGTGTCATCGCTGTTATTCTTCCGGAAGAAGATATGCCTTTCTTGCCGGATGGCACGCCGGTGGAAATCGTTTTGAATCCGCTGGGAGTTCCCTCCCGTATGAATGTGGGACAAATTCTGGAGACGCACCTTGGATGGGCGGGAAGAGCGCTGGGAATGCGGTTCTCGACTCCTGTCTTTGACGGAGCTTCGGAACAGGAGATTAAGGACCTGCTCAGAAAATCAGGTTTGCCGTTGATCGGTAAGACCGTGCTCCATGATGGAATTTCCGGTGAGCCTTTCGAGCAGCAGATTACCGTTGGTTACATATACATGTTGAAGTTGGCGCATCTGGTAGATGACAAGATCCACGCTCGTTCGATTGGTCCTTACTCGCTGATTACACAGCAACCGCTGGGCGGAAAAGCGCAATTTGGTGGACAGCGTTTTGGAGAAATGGAGGTGTGGGCGCTTGAAGCTTATGGCGCATCCCATACGCTGCAGGAATTGCTAACTGCCAAATCGGATGATGTTTACGGCCGCAGCAAGATCTACGAAACCGTGGTTCGCGGAGAGCCATTCTATGAACCCGGATTGCCGGAATCCTTTAACGTCCTTGTCAAGGAGCTGCAGTCCCTGGCACTCGATGTTGAAATGCGCGTCGAACAAAAATTCGATGAGGTAGATGAGGATGATGAAGAGTAAACGCGGAGACGCGAAGACGCCAGACGCGAAGACGATTTGCGCGCCTAGGAGGAAAGTAAATTGAATATAGTAGAACGACAAAAACAAAGACCATTAAATATTAACGACTTTACCAGTATTCGCATTTCGCTTGCTTCTCCGGAAAAGATCCGGTCCTGGTCACATGGCGAAGTGAAGAAGCCGGAAACGATAAACTACCGCACTTTCAAACCGGAAAAGGATGGCCTGTTTTGCGCAAAAATTTTCGGTCCGGTCAACGATTGGGAATGTTTGTGCGGAAAGTATAAGAAGATGAAGCACAAGGGAGTGATCTGCGAAAAATGCGGAGTCGAAGTCACTCTCGCAAAAGTGCGTCGCGAACGGTTGGGCCACATTGAGCTGGTCAGCCCGGTTTCGCATGTCTGGTTTTTCAAGGGTTTGCCCAGCCGCATTGGTCAGTTGTTGAATCTCTCCTTAAAAGATCTGGAGAGGATTCTTTATTTTGAGTCTTATGTTGTTGTCGATCCTGGAAAATCGAAAGAGGTCAAAGAAAAGGAGCTGATCTCTGTTGAAGAATATTATCAGCTTCGAGCCGAACACTCCGACATCGTGGCCATGATGGGCGCGGAAGCAATCAAAGAGCTTCTGAAACGAGTGGATGTCGAAAGGCTGGGCCGTGAGCTTCGCAAGAAGATGAAGGAAGAGAATTCCATCCAGAAGAAAATGAAGTTTGCGAAGCAGTTAAGGGTTGTGGAAGCATTCCGCAAATCCGGTAACAAGCCGGAATGGATGATCCTGGATGTGATTCCTGTGTTGCCTCCGGATCTGCGCCCTCTGGTTCCGCTGGATGGTGGACGATTCGCGACATCAGATCTGAATGATCTTTACCGCCGCGTGATCAACCGGAACAACCGTTTGAAAAAGCTTCTGGAATTGAAAGCACCCGATGTCATCATCCGAAATGAAAAACGGATGCTTCAGGAAGCAGTCGACGCGCTGTTTGACAATGGACGGCGTGGCAAAATTTTGCGTGGCACGAACAATCGTCCGCTCAAATCATTGAGCGATGCGTTGAAAGGGAAACAGGGCCGTTTCCGCCAGAATCTCCTTGGAAAACGAGTGGATTACTCGGGCCGTTCGGTTATCGTTGTCGGACCAGAGCTGAAACTGCATCAGTGCGGTTTGCCGAAAAAAATGGCGATCGAGCTTTTCAAGCCTTTCATCTTCCAAAAACTGGAAGAGACCGGCGCATCCGACACGATCAAGCGATCGAAAGAAATGGTCGAACAGGAAGAGCCGATCGTTTGGGAAGTTCTTGAAGATGTGATCAAAGATCATCCGGTTCTTCTGAACCGCGCTCCGACGCTTCACCGGTTGGGAATTCAGGCGTTTCAGCCAGTGCTTGTTGATGGCAAAGCGATCAAGATTCATCCGCTCGTTTGTGCGGCCTTCAATGCAGATTTTGATGGCGATCAGATGGCTGTTCATGTTCCTTTATCCGTTGCGTCGCAAATCGAAGCCGGCGTGCTGATGATTGCAACCAATAACTTGCTTTCACCGGCGCATGGATCGCCACTGGCGGTTCCGAGCCAGGATATGGTTCTCGGGATTTACTATTTGACCAACGAGAAGGAATTTGATGAAACGCTGCACCGCAAGAAATACAAAGCGTTTGGTACCGAGGAAGAGGTCATCCTTGCCTATGACAACGGACTCGTAAGAACGCATGAAACAATAGATCTGCGAATTACGAATCGCCGTTACATCAATTTGCTGAACAATGATCAGGATGTTCTGCATGCGGACATCTTGGAAGCGGATGCCAAAGGCGTACGCCTTCGTACCACTGTAGGTCGCGTAATTTTCAATAACCACCTTCCCTCACATGTTCCATTCGTTAATGGAAACTTGAAAAAGAAGGGGCTAGCGCAGTTGGTGCATTACTGTTTCTTGAATGAAGGCAACCAGGCCACTGTTGAAATGCTGGATGCATTGAAAGAGCTCGGATTCCTGTACGCGACAAAAGCCGGAATTTCGATCGGCATCGAAGATCTCGAAATCCCTACCACAAAGAATACGCTGGTTGCGAATGCTCACAGAGAAGTGGGTGCAGTGGAACAACAGTACCTGGAAGGCGCAATCACAAAAGGTGAAAAGTATAACAAGGTAGTGGACATCTGGACCAACGTAACAGAAAAGATCGCGATCGAAATGTTCACGGGAATGAAAAGAGGCAAGGGAACCGAATTCAATTCGATTTACTTGATGGCTGATTCAGGCGCCCGCGGAAGCTCTCTGCAGATTCGCCAGCTTGCCGGAATGCGTGGTTTGATGGCCAAACCTTCGGGGGAAATCATTGAAACGCCGATCACGACAAATTTCCGCGAAGGATTGAGCGTACTGCAGTACTTCATCTCCACGCATGGCGCGCGAAAAGGTTTGGCGGATACGGCTTTGAAAACTGCCGATTCCGGTTACCTAACTAGGCGTTTGGTGGATGTTGCACAAGACGTGATCATCAATGAACAGGATTGCGGAACCCATAAAGGCATTTACGTAGGCGCGATTGTGGAAGGTGGAGAAATCATCGAACCGCTTCGCGACCGTATTGTCGGCCGCGTGGCGCAGGAAAATGTGCGCGATCCGTTTACCGGTGAAATGTATTGCTCGGTTAGTCAGGAAATTGATGAGGAAGTATCGAGCAATATTCAAAACGCGGGTATCGAACGCGTGAAGATCCGTTCCGTGTTGACCTGTGAATCGCGCCGTGGTGTTTGCATTAAATGCTACGGACGCAATCTTGCAACCGGTCATCTTGCTGAGCTTGGTGAAGCGGTAGGAATTCTAGCCGCGCAGTCGATCGGTGAGCCGGGCACCCAGCTGACGATGAGAACATTCCACATCGGTGGAACGGCCAGCAGAATCGTTGAACAGTCCGTTCTTGAATCAAGAATGAACGGTATTATCCGGTTCCGTCATTTGCAGACCGTGAAGAATAAGGAAGGGGTCCTGGTCGTTATGAACCGGAACGGTTCGATCGTTATTCAGGATGAGGAAGGGCGAGATCGCGAAAAGTATTCGATCGTTTACGGCGCGAAGCTGAAAGTTTCGGATGGGCAAACGGTTTCCAAAGGACAGGTATTTGCAGAATGGGATCCATATTCGAACGTCATTCTGTCCGATGAAGTCGGCACCGTAGAGTACAAAGACATCGCATTTGGCGTCACCCTGCATGAAGAAGTGGATGAAGTTTCGGGACATCGTCAAAATGTGATTGTCGAATCCCCGGATGAAAAGATGCAGCCCACAATCGTTGTGCGCAACGAGGAAGGCAAGATCAGTCAAAAGTACCCGATGCCTTCGCGCGCGCATTTGGTGGCGAAGGATAAAGATCAAGTGCATCCCGGCGATATTCTTGCGAAGATCCCGCGTGAAACGACCAAGACAAAGGATATTACCGGAGGTTTGCCGCGCGTTATCGAACTTTTTGAAGCGCGACGTCCAAAGGAACCCGCGGTGATCACCGAAATCGATGGCACTGTGAAATACGGTGGTATTGTCAAAGGTCAGCGCAAGATCCTTGTATCGAGCGAGCAGGAACAGCGTGAATACTCGTTGCCGCGTGGCGCCAACATGAACGTGCGCGAAAATGAACGAGTTCGTGCTGGGCAGGCTTTAATGGACGGCGCAATCAACCCGCACGATATTCTGTCGGTCATGGGTGAAGAGGAACTGCAGAAATACCTGGTAAACGAAATCCAGCAAGTCTACAGATTGCAGAACGTCACCATCAATGACAAACACATCGAAGTGATCTCGCGCCAGATGATGCGCTGGGTCCGCGTGGAAGATGTCGGCGATACAGAGTTCCTTTACGATGAGATCGTTGACAGGTTCCTGTTCCAGGAAGAGAACGAGCGAGTGAGGTCCGAAGGTGGACATCCCGCGAAAGGAAAACCAGTGCTGCTGGGAATTACAAAAGCTTCTCTGAGCACGGAGAGCTTCATTTCTGCGGCTTCCTTTCAGGAAACGACTCGCGTTCTTACCGAAGCCAGCATCCAGGGTAGCGAAGATTTCCTGCGCGGCTTGAAAGAGAATGTGATTATGGGACGTTTGATTCCTGCAGGAACCGGCATGCCGGTCTACAGGTCGATTCGTATTCCGGACGATCCGACAATTCCCGAATTCGGCCTACCCTCCTCCGAAGAACATGAGCCTGAAGGAGCCATCGTGACTTCGGTGAAAGAGCAGCTTGGCTGGACTGACGAAGAATAAGCGTAATCTAAAGGGTCATCGCGACCCTTTTGACTAATTAGAGAACGTGAATTTTTTCGAGAGCTTGCCGTTAAGGTTTCGGACCTGTAGCTTGTCGCCTGGTTTAACCCCTTTGCCAGACTTCTTGCCGATCAATGTAGTCGTCGGATTCTGAACATCGATTGAAGTCTTGAGCTCTTTTCCGTTGAGCAGAATCACCGCGGCGGGCTCGAAATTCTTGCCGGTGACAAAAAGTTTCTTGCCTGAGGTTGAAGCGCTGGTAATTTTTGGGAGGCGGATTGGCGCGTCGAACAATTCGCCGTTGTGGAGACCGTCAGAAACGTTCCCGCCTCCTGCGATCAACACCTTGCCGTTTTGAAGCATCGTCGCTGTGTGCCAAGCACCGGCTGCTTGCAGGTTTACGCCAGGTCTCCAGGCTCCGTCTGGATGATTCAGCTCGACTTGTTGTGATATGTGGCGCTCGGGAAGTCGTATCCACCCAGGACAAGAACTTTACCTTTCGATAGCAGTAACTCATCTCATTGCAACTCCATGTGGACGCGCAGGAGCATCAAAGACAGTGTTAAAATCCAGTTTGAATTTTGGATCCAGGGTCAGATTTTTTGGACTCACAATGGCTACGTGGATCTTGTGATCTCCTTCAGCGTGCACCTTTCCTGCATCGTCTTCGTTTAAGAAGTAATCTGTAATTACCAGTCGTTTCTCATCCGTGCTCAACGCAACGTAATGCGGTCCGGAATCTTTTCCTAAGTCCAGTACCTTTAACAGTGCCGGCTTTTCGGGATTCGACGTATCCAGCATTGCCACCTTTCCTGCCATATTCATTGATAGGAACAAGCGCTTCCCATCATTTGTTATCCGCATCAGTTGCGGCCAGCCGCCTTTTGCAATGCTGCCAAAGTCAAAGACTGATCTGGCCTCTCCTTTGATGGTATCCAGCAAATAAAGTTGATCATCGGTCATCCCCGCCGTGTAGCCTCTTTGTTTCGGATCACCGGGGATCAGCTTGACATCGATTGTTCCAGAGGGGTTCGGCAGCGCAATCGTTCTCACAATGGATCTTTTCTTAAAATCCCACACTCGAACGCTTCCTCTCAATTGAAGGTCGCCAGGAACTGCATGTAGGGTGCTGGAGGGGCAAATGAAATCGCTAGTCACCATTAAATTGACTTCAGGACGTACGGAAATACCGTGTGGATTGAAGCCGGTATCCGGCGGATTGACAGGGTGTTCAGCGACAACTTCTAAACTTTTGTCAAACTCAACAACTCTGCCAGGATGATGACCCTTGGCTCCCCCCATCATGGTCACGAGAAAACCTCCACCAGGCAAAGAGTAAAATTCGTCAGTGATGGCGGACTGCGGCGGGTCTGCGGCTGAAACGTATTTCGGCGCATCAGGCCGCGATACATCGAAAAAGAAGATTTCCTTCTGACCCTTCAAAACACTTAAGAGCCCACCACAGGCAAGAATTTTTCCATCAGAAGATAGTCCGACATGATGAGGCTCGTTTCCGATTGCGCCTGGGTTAGGAACCGGAACCGTTGTGATCACTTTTCCATACTCCGGCGAAGAAGGATCAAAATCAACGACGGCAAGAAAATCTGGTTTCTTGTGACCCTGATCACTCGCCCAAACATACATGTATTTTTCTGTGCTTCCCGTCTTCGCAATAGCCACTGCAATAACCAGGAGACTTATAAACATCAATAAAGTTTTCCAATGAATCCTCATGTTATCCTCCTGCTAATATCTTTTCGAACCTTTCTTCATTGATTGCCGTTCTCTTTTATCCAGTTTAAAGAGCCGTTGGACATGCCAGTAGTAACGAAGGGTATGAATTCTTAGCTAACTTTCGATAGCAGCGAGAATAGCGAAGGCCTTTTGTATTAGATTAATCCAGTTGAATGATACCGCGCTTCAGAGCAGTCGTTGCGGCCTGCGTACGGTCATTGACACACAGTTTTGTAAGAATCGTATTGACGTAACCTTTGACTGTGCCTTCGGTGGTATGAAGTGCAGCGGCAATTTCTTTATTGCTCAAACCTTTAACAATCAGTTTTAGCACATCCATTTCCCTGGGTGTCAATTCGGTCATCGGAATCCTTTCGGCCAGAGTTGCTGCAACATCTTGAGGAATGCGCCACTGTCCAGAATGGACCGCCCGAATTGTGTCCAGCAGTACGTTTGTAGCAACGGTCTTTAGAAGGTAAGAGCGCGCACCGGCTTGTAAAGCCCGATGAATTAGTTCATCTCCACTGTATGATGTAAGGACAATAATCCGTGCGTTTGGAAATTGCTTTCGAATTTCTGCGGTTACATCGATTCCATCAAGTCCCGGCATCCTCAGATCCAACAAAGCGACATCTGGTCTTTGTTCACGGAATCGCTGAATTGTCTCCTGACTATTGCTTGCCTCGGCTACTACGGTCATATCGGTCTCAGCGTTTATCACCGCTAAAAGTCCTTCTCGCACTATCGGATGGTCATCGGCGACCAAAATACGTATCGGCTTTTCCGTTTTCACGAATACTCTTCCTTCGTTTTTGCTACGAATGGTCAGGAAAAAATGCAGTTGTTCAAGGTTGCCTCGCCTCGTCGGACTGTGAACGGCAAGTATTTTGGTGTACAGTCAGCTTCAGCAGAAATAGGCTTTGTCGTTCGGAAAAATTGAAATTCTGAAGAAAGTATACAATAATTCGCGGTCGTACGAAAAAACAAACCAGTAGTACGCATCCGACTTGGAGTACGACAATATTAGATCGAGTCTCGCATAGTAAGGGAAACCGTAATCGTCGTTCCTTTGCCCGGTTTACTGTCGATTG
>JAKEFK010000021.1 GCA_022616075.1 bacterium | reverse complement strand
TCATCACAAAGACGGGAAGTGTGGAGCAGGTTAAAACTCTGCGCGCAGATCACGTTGTGCTCGAAAGAGCTGCAATCGATGCGGTGCTTCAGTGGAAGTATCAACCGGCAACTCTGAATAATCGTCCGGTGAAAGTCTATTTCACCGTCACCGTGATATTTCATCTGAAGTGATCCAATTCTTCCAGAGCCATGATGATTGTTTGGACGGCGCCCACATAAAAATCGTGCGTCAGGCTGTCGAAATCATCTGTGTGTTTGTGATGATGCTCGTAGTCTTCGACTCCGAAATAAATGAAAGGAATGCCGCGGCGATGAAACGCGTAGTGGTCTGAATCTTTTGTCCAGTCTTCAACATTTTTCACGTCCGGTCTGTCGTGGCCGAATAAAAGTTTCACATCGGATTTTGCAGCCACGTTTTCCAGGTATGGCTTTAAGTGAGGATAATGATGAGTTCCCGCCGCATAAAGGATGTTGTTTTTATCCCGTCCGATCATGTCCATATTTATGTTCATCACGAGGTTTTGCTTGTCCAGAGCTTTCGCCAGTTCTTCACCGCCTGCCCCTGATCGTTCTTCCGCATCCAGCGCGGCGACAATCAACGTATTTCTGGGAGGATGTTTGTTGAAATGCGCACCTATCGCGAACAATGCAGCAACGCCGGAAGCGTTATCATCTGCGCCGTTATAGATCTGCTCTTTTCGCACTCCCAGATGATCGTAGTGCGCGGTTAAAACGATCATGCTTTCAGAAGTGCCTGGAATGAGGCCAACGATGTTCACGCCTTTATGCTGAAGGTCCTCTTTCCCAAATTGGAATGTGAAAGATTGCTCATATGAGTTGCGGAAGGGCCGTATCCCCGCCTGCGTGAATCTTTCCACGATGTACGCCCGCGCTTTTGCGCCGCCCGGTGAGTCCACTTTTCTGCCTTGCATATCATCCGCAGAAAGGATCTGCACATCCCGAAGCAGCTGGCCTCGATCGATTACCGGAGTGTCGCCGGCAACTTGAAGAGTAAGCAATAGCATCGCGAGTGAGACGACCTTCATAGCTTAAGAAGTGAAGCTGTTTTCACGATGCCTTCTGCTTCCGAAGCTTCCTCCATGGAGGGCATGTCCGTGCAGAGAAAAGTTGCAAGGACAAAATCCCGGCCATTGGTAAGAGTCCAGATTTGGATTCGCGCAAGCTCCGCGGATTTGCCGATCACGCACCCGAATTTACCGACATGACAATCATCGCGATACCGTTCGATCACTTCTGCTTCTTGAAGATTTGCAACGTGTTCCGACAATTGAATCAGATCGTTATACGTTGGATCCGGTTCCGGACCCGATTCGTACAACGCTTGAATGGACATCTGAAGCACTCCGGCCGCATCATCGCTGGAACGAATGTAAGTTGGCGGACCATCGGGATTTTCCTGAGAGATGTCCTGCCAGTTTTCGGGTAATTGCACTTTGAGTTGTGCTTTCATCTTAGAGTGAGCCAAGAGGCCAAGTATATAATGAATGACAATGCCTGCGATCCGCTTTGAAAACGTCTCTTATCGTGCAGGGACAAGCACACTGGTCGATCGTCTTTCCTTAGAGATTGCGGAAGGAGAGACCGTCGTTCTGCTGGGTAGGAGCGGTTCCGGTAAAACGACAACGTTAAAACTCATCAATCATTTGCTGATTCCCAGCGAAGGAACGGTGTCTGTTAATGAAAAGAGCACTCTGCTATGGGATCCGATTTTGTTGCGCAGACGGATCGGGTATGTGA
The DNA here is from genome assembly GCA_022616075.1 of bacterium. Lineage (NCBI taxonomy): Bacteria > bacterium. The sequence continues at coordinate 21,218 of JAKEFK010000021.1, read as the reverse complement.
TTCAGGAAGTCGGATTGTTTCCGCACTTCACAGTATTTGAAAACATTGGATTGGTTCCGCGCCTTGAAAACTGGAAAACTGAAAAAACGGCAAGCAGGGTGCCGGAGGTGATGCAGCTTGTCGGGCTTGATCCTGATAAGTTTTCGTTGCGGTTTCCGCGCCAACTGTCCGGTGGCCAGAGACAACGTGTGGGCGTTGCGCGCGCTCTTTGCGCGGATCCTCCCATTCTGTTGTTGGATGAACCTTTCGGCGCGCTGGATCCGATTACACGCGCTGAAGTTCAAGTTGAGTTTCAGGAACTGCAAAAACGCTTACGCAAAACCATGGTGTTTGTAACGCATGACGTTGCCGAAGCTCTACTGTTTGGAGACCGGATTGGATTGATGGAAGAAGGTCGTCTCATTATTTTTGGAACGAAAGATGAATTTTTGGGTTCTCAGGATCCTGTAATCAAAACTTTTTTGGCACCCCTGCGCAACTCGGTCCAGTTAATGCAATGAACTTCATTGATTTCGTTTTAAACAACTACGGACAAATTCTAAATCTTTCGTTCCAACATCTGTACCTGGCAGTCGTTTCCACGCTGATCGCCGCACTGATCGGCATTCCCGCAGGTGTTCTATTGACTCGCAAACCTGCGTTGTCGCCAACGATTCTGGGAATTGCCAATGTTCTCCAGACGGTTCCCAGTCTTGCTTTGCTTGGGTTCATGTTATCGATACCATTTCTTGGAGGAATTGGCGCGGGCGCCGCGATTACTGCGCTTGTCTTATATGCGTTGTTGCCCGTGATTCGCAACACCTATACCGGGATCGCGAGCGTTGATCCTGCTGTGCGAGAGGCGGGAAGAGGAATGGGAATGACGGATCGCCAACTGCTTTTAATGGTCGAGATGCCGCTCGCAAGTGGAGTCATTTTTGCGGGCTTGCGCATTGCGATGGTTGTATCGATCGGAGTGGCAACAGTTGCAGCCGCAATTGGCGCGGGCGGTCTGGGAGAATTTATTTTTCGTGGACTTTCCACCGTTAACAATACGTTGATTCTAGCCGGCGCTGTTCCGGCCGCGCTGTTGGCAATAGCTGTTGATTTTGGTCTAGGTAAAATCGAGAAACGCTGGAGTAAAAATTTGTGAAATATTTATCCGTAATTCTCGCCTTCGTACTCTTCTCTTGCAGTAAGCAGGATGAACTTGTTGTCGCTTCCAAGAATTTCAGTGAACAGGTCATTCTGGGTGAACTGTTGTCGCAGCACATTGAGCAGACGTTGAAGGTTCCGGTTGAACGCAAATTGAATTTGGGCGGGACATTCATCTGTCACAACGCACTCATCGCCGGGCAGATCGATGTTTACGTCGAGTACACGGGAACTGCATATACAGCCATTTTGAAAAGAGAACCGAAAAATAATCCGAAAGAAGTTCTTGCAGAAACAAAAGCTGCTTATCGTGATAGGGGGATTAGCGCCGAGTGGACATCTCCGCTTGGTTTCAACAACACATTTGCCATGATCATTCGTGGTGAGGATGCGCGCAGATTGGGGATTAAAACGATTTCTGAAAGCGCAAAATATACGCCGCAATGGAAAGCTGGTTTTGGATACGAATTCATGGAACGGAAAGATGGTTTTCCCGGACTTTCTGACAGGTATGGTTTAAAGTTTGCCGAAACGCCAAAAATCATGGATTTAACCTTAACTTACAAAGCGGTTGCTGAAAAACAAGTGGATTTCATCGCGGGAAATTCGACGGACGGCTTAATTGCGAAATTGGATCTGTTTGTGCTGGAAGATGATAGATATTATTTTCCTCCTTATCAGGCAGCGCCCGTTGTAAGAATAGACACTCTAAAAAGATTTCCAGGCTTGCGGGAAGCTCTCAATCAACTCGGAGGAAAAATTACCGAAAAGGAAATGAGACAGATGAACTACGCCGTGGACGTTGAACACCGCGATGTGAAACAGGTAGTTGCGGATTTCTTGAAGAGGAGGTTTCCCGTTGGATCTGAAGGATTATAAAGTAACCAACGATTTATCGCGCGCAACTACAATCCCGCGGCGATGGTATGCTGATCCGCAATTCTTACAGGAAGAGCGTAGAAAAATTTTCTGGAAAACATGGCAGCCCGCCGGACATATCAACGAAGTCTCGAGACCGGGTGATTATCTGGCTTTCGAAGTGCAGGGGGAACCGGTGGTGATCACGCGCTCACAAGACGGTAAACTGCAAGCATTTTCGAATGTTTGCCGGCACCGCGCGCATCCGGTGGCTTCCGGCAAAGGGAATCGCAAAAGTCTTCAGTGCCCTTATCACGGCTGGACCTATTCGCTGAACGGCGAGTTGTTGGCTGCTCCGGAGTTTGAAGGAGTGCAGGATTGGAATCAGTCAGAAGTGTGTTTGCCGCATCTTCCCGTGGAAACATGGGGTCCGTATGTTTTCGTGAATCTCGGCGGGGAAGCGCCATCCTTTACGGAAATTCTGGGGAAGATTCCAGTGGAGGTGCAGCGCGAAGGTTTTCCAGTGGATCGGATGCAGTTTATCGAGCGAAGAGATTATATCGTTCCCTGTAACTGGAAAGTTTACATCGATAATTATCTTGAGGGTTATCACATTCCGATGGCTCATCCCGGTTTGTTCAGAGAAATTGATTATGCACAGTACAGAGTCGATACTTTTCGCTATTACGCGTCCTCGCATGCTCCGATACGTCCTGCAAAGGAAGGGGAGATGCTTGGTCGTGACCGCAGATATGTGCGAACGGAAACGGAATCCAGGGCGTTGTACTACTGGATCTTTCCGAACTTCATGATCAATATTTATCCCGACAATCTGCAAGCGAATATCATTTTACCGGTCGATGTGGACAAGACTCTCACGATTTTCGAATGGTTTTTTCTTGGTCCTGGGACAGGGGAAGGCTGGGAGTCGTTGCAGCAATCGATTGGTTTCAGCGATCAGATACAGCAGGAAGACATCGAGCTATGCACGCAAGTCCAGCGAGGTCTGCAATCGGAAAGTTACCAGCAAGGCCGTTTGTCCGTGAAACGCGAAAACGGCGTCCACCATTTCCACCGTTTACTGCACGAATTCCTGAGCGCTTAACGCAGAGGCGCAGAGTCGCAGAGACACAGAGAAAAATATTTATTTCTTTTTATTCTCTGCGTCCCTGCGTTAAAAATTAAGCTCGTTTGAGCAACGAGATCTGGCCTGCATGAAACAGATTATGCTGAATGACTCCATGAATCATGAAGTAGAGACTATATTGTTTCCCGGGAACTTCCTTTTCATCCAGATCCTGATCGCTCAGGCGTGAAATTTCGGCAACCAGTTTTTGGTAACCTTCTTCCAGTTTCTGCAATGAATTTTGCCAGCCCTCGTCATCTTTGGAAGCGATCGGCGGCCAATCCTGTTCGGGTGTGGCTTCGAAGGGGTCGCCTTCCAACCGCTTGCATACATAATGCTGCCACGCGGCAACATGAAGAGTGATTTCCCAGATGCTGTGAGCCGCCGGGACAGGATGTGCCAGCGCCTTTTCAGCATTTACGTTCGCCAGCACTTCGCGCACAGAGGGTCCGTGCCATGCTTCTCCTTCGAACGAACGTTTTAATTGATCTAAAATGCGCTTCACTTCTTTCATTTTGCATCCTCCGGAACCGGCGGTGGACCATCAGGAACGTATCCTTTATAAGTTGTGCCCTTTGTTTGTTCGGCGAATTCTTTCCGCACTTTTTCCCTTTGTGTAGGATCCAGGTAAAAATCCACCGCGGTTGCAGCGAGAGCTTTTGCTGCGTAAACCAGTCCTTTGTGTCCGATGGACATCCCGCCACAGGCAACAACGGGCCATGCGTGCCAGGGAGCTTCGGCGGGCGCTGTGGTAACGGAAAGATGAACCGTCGGTGTGATCCAGCTGACATCGCCAACATCTGTGGAACCGCCTTGTGGATCGCGAGGTTGATCGTTGAATGCTTTGACATCTGAAGTTAAACCCTTTTCAGGAACTCCCGTTGCTTTTTGAATCGCGCGAGCAAATTGTTGCTCTTCTTCGGTGAATTTTAGCGGTCCGAGCCATTGCAAATTATTGAATAAAGTTTTCTGGCCTGTGAAATTCACGAGCATTTCATAGGATCCGCTTTGAACCGTGAATTTTGATTCGACACCAGCGGCTAGCGCCGCTCCTTCAGCGATTTTACGCACACGTTCTAGCAGGGGTTCGACGCCTGTCCGCGTCGAATCGCGAACCCAGCACCAGAGCCTGCTGTATTCCGGAATTACGTTTGGCACGTCACCGCCTTTCTGGATGACATAATGCATGCGCACCGTTGGTTTGACGTGTTCCCGCATGAGATTGAGTGCGTGCGTAAAAATTTCAAGAGCATCGAGCGCGCTGCGTCCGTTCCATGGATCGAAAGCTGCGTGCGAAGCTTTGCCTTTGAATTCAACTGCAAAATCTACAATCGCCTGACTGCTATCGGTATCACTCGCCGTTTCGGTCGATGGATGCCACGCCAGACAAATATCCAGATCCTGAAACATGCCGTCGCGCGCCATGTAGGCTTTTCCGCCGATTGCTTCTTCGGCAGGCGTTCCGTAATACCTGACCGTTCCTTTGAGCTTGCCTGCCTCGATCAACTCTTTGATGGCAATTGCGGCTCCAAGACTTGCCGCGCCGAAAAGATTGTGTCCGCATCCGTGCCCGGCGGCCCCCGCTTCCAGTGGCTCTTTTTGGGATGATGCTTTTTGCGAAATCCCGGGCAGGGCATCGAACTCTCCCAGGATACCGATAATTGGCTTGCCTTCGCCAAATGTTGCAACAAACGCTGTTGGCATTCCTGCAATACCTCTTTCGACTTTGAATCCTTCCTGTTCGGCGTAATCCGCAAGGACTTTCGAGGATTTCGTTTCACGCAGAGCGGTTTCCGCAAAACGCCAGATCTGATCGCTCATTTCAATCAAATCCTTCTGATGGGCTTCTACGGAAGCAACAGCAATCTGCTTCTCCTTTGCGAATGGAACCTTTGCATCTGAGAATACATACAAAGGAAAAAATAGAATCGCTAAAATCCAGGCTCGTTTGATAGAAGTTGTCATAACTCTCCCTTTAATGTCGCATTTGGTTCGAAAAAACAAGATTTCTATTATATCCTTGAGACAGAGAAAGGAGGTCGCTATGAATCTATATTGCAAGTTTGTTCTGTTGATATTTGTCTCGGTCGTTGTCGCTTTTGCCGCTGTTTCGTTGATGGCGGAAGAGAAACCAGCCGAATCAAAGAAAGTGTATTGGAAAATAGCAGGGCAGTTGGAAGAAGCCTGCAAGTGTAACGCGGCTTGTCCGTGCTGGTTTGGTTCAAAGCCGACCCATATGAATTGTGGTGGCCAACTGGTGTATTTCATTACCAAGGGCAAGTACGGAGATGCGTCGCTGGATGGTCTTGCTTTTGCCCGGACGGGACAAAGTCCGGATGGCCAGGCAATGATGGATGCGTTTGGAAACTGGGTATTTGACTACTCCTATATTGATGAAAAGGCGAATGCCGAGCAACGAAAAGCGCTGGAAGAAATCTCCTGGATGATTATGTCGAAGGCATCCGCCAACGTGAAGGTTCTGTACGTTCCGATTACGCGTAAAATCGATGGCAACGTTCACCAAATCACTATCGGAGAGGTCGGAACATTCTCCGCGCATTTAATGGAAGGCGGACTTGGTGGGACTCCGAAGATCAGTAACGCACCCGGAGCGGACCCAATTCGCGCGGAATTCCAGCAAGGAACAACCGATGCGTTCAAGTACACCGATGCATCGCAGAACTGGAATAGTCAGGGCTCCAATTACATGTTCACAAACTTTGAGGTGGACAGCGAGCAATATGAAAAGTTCAACTCTATGATGATGCAGAAGATGGAGGAGATGAAAAAGAAAAAGGGAACAGAGCATCACCACTAGATTGACCATTCGCCAGCCACGTGACCGAGCTCGTGTAACAAGGGGGATAATTTCCATATCTAATGAACTAATGAAATAGCGGAATTATGGAATGATGCTTTCGGATCGGTCCCTTGACGAACTGCAGTCCGAATTGCTGCGAGCTGCAAAGAATGATGATGCTGGAGCAATGGCAGAGTCTCTCCTTGCATATGCGAAAAAGATGTCAGAGATTAAGCTGCTGCCAAAATTCAACGGGAGTACGATCGACTTCAAGCCCTATTGGGTGTTGCTCGCTGTCAATTGAAGGCCGGCGACGCTGCATCTGCTTCTGTGAATATCATGGAAGCGGAAAGATCCATCAAGAATCTTCAATATGAAGAGCACCGGATTCATGGGCTTCGGCTAATCGCGGTGATGCAAGCATAAGCGGGACAAATGGAAGCTTCCAGGAAAACGTTTCTGCAAGCTGCCGAAGCGGCAGTGAAGTCCGGTTCGGCCGAGGCGTTGAAACAAAGGCGATTCAGACATCTGAGAAAATCATGATTGACCGGAGTATCCATCTTCCCGAAATTGCAGCCGCACTGGCCGTGGCAAACGATAAGGAGAATCTCAAAAAGTTGCTGGCTCCCTGTGCCTCAGATCCAAATGCCGCGATCAAGATGTGCTCCGTTCTCGCGCAACTTTATCCTGAACAATCCACACGAATGGCTGAAACAATCATGCACAATGAACAATAAGGTTCAGCATCTCGAGACTTGAAAGTCTGAACTCGTGCTAAATCCGCTTTTTTTGTAACGCTGGCCTCCGGCCCAAACCTTGCCGGCAGGATGCCGGCGTTACAAACTATATCCTTGAGACTTTTATGAAACGCTTTGTAGTTTTGCTTTGTTTTCTTTTCAGCTGCTCAAGCCTTTCTTATGCTCAAGACACGTCGGTTCTGGAACTGAGGTCCATCGAAAGATTAATTGCGAGCACAGAAAAGCTTACAAGGAACAAATCGATCAAAGCGCCACTGAAAAAAGTGCGGAAGCAAATGAATCAGGTTCGGGATTTATGGCAGGCCGGAGCAGTAACAAATTCACTGGGATTACTGCTTCAAATCCGGAGCACCCTTTATAAGTATGGAGCTTCCGAATCACAAACGTTTCAGCAGAACTTGCGTTCGGCGATGAAGCGTTTGTGGCCGTTCCTTTTGAAGTCGGGCCGTTTCCGAAGCGACACGCATACATCGCAGGGGATCACTCTTGTAAGACTCATTGTGCCTGAGGGTACATTTGTGATGAGTTTTCCTGCAAGCGCCAAACCGGGAGAGACGGTGTCCGGCAGAATTCAGGCAACGCCTGCATCGAGTGCCAGTCTCTATCTGCTTACCGCGGTTGGATCGCCGGTGGTCCCGGATGGAGCGCTGCAGAAATGGAATTTGCCGCAGCAGTTTGAGCTTATATTGAACGACCCGTGGGGAAATGAGATCGTTCGCGCTAAACATCAAATACAGGTTCCTGCTAATGTATTAGTGGAAACGGGCGATGGTGTTAGCTCCGAGCTGCAGAGGGAGAAGCAACCGAGGGAGGCTCAACCGAACATCGAAATTCCGTATTTGCGTTTTCAAATCAGCTCTCGCGCAAAGGCGGGAGGCCCGATCGTTGTGGAAGGGCCTTTTGATGGCGATTTCTCGACAACTCGCGTAGGGCTTGGTCAATATCAGGGCTACGTGCTGGCGGAATCTCCGGGAAGGCTCATTCTTGCAACACACTCGAAAATGACTGGAGATTGGACAATTCTCATCATTGAAAACGACATTTGGGTTCGCTGCCGCGTGAAACTGCAAACAGAAGAAGTGGATCCGTTTGCAACGCTCGCAACCTGTACGCCACCGTAGGGGCGACCCTTGTGGTCGCCCTTTAAGGGCAGGCACAAGGCCTGCCCCTACTTAATGTACACTGTTTTTATATTCACAAACTCGCGGATGCCGAAATGTGAGAGCTCGCGTCCGTAGCCGGATTCTTTGATGCCGCCAAAGGGGAGCCGCGGATCCGATTTGACAAACGCATTCACAAAACAACAACCGGCTTCGATTTTCTCCGCAGCGATCCGTTCGCCGCGAGCAATGTCCTGAGTAAAAACTGCAGCGCCCAGACCAAACGGGGAATCGTTTGCGATCCGGATGGCATCCTCTTCATCTTTTGCAGAAATGATGGCAGCCACCGGACCAAATAATTCTTCATCGTGCGCGGGCATTCCTTTTTTCACATCTGTTAGCACGGTCGGCGGATAGTAAGCGCCTTTCCCATCGGGAAGTTGAGCGCCCAGCAAAACGCGCGCGCCCATTTCAATGCTTTGTTGCACCTGTTTGTGCAGATCATTACGAAGATCCTCTTTCGCCTGTGGACCCAGATCCAGGCCCGGCTCCATTGGGTCGCCCATCCGTTTCGCTCTCATCTTTTGAACAAACATCTCCTCAAATTTTTTGCGGAGACTTTCAACAACGATAAATCGTTTGGCCGCAATACAACTTTGTCCTGCGTTGATCAACCTTGAGGTAACGCATGTGTCGACCGTTGATTCCAGGTTTGCGTCTTCCAGGATGATGTAAGGATCGCTACCGCCCAATTCCAAAACAGTTTTTTTCAACAAAGATCCGGATTTTTCAGCGACTGATTTTCCGGCCGGTGTGCTGCCGGTAAGCGTGACAGCTTTTACGTGTGGATGTTCAATCACGGCGGAAACCCTCGAACCCGCAACAAGCAATGCGCGGAACAGATCCGGCGGAAATCCTGCATCACGAAATATCTGTTCGATCTGCAGAGCGCATCCTGAAACATTCGAAGCATGTTTTAGAAGTCCGGAATTTCCCGCCATTAGCGCGGGAGCGGCAAATCGAAATACTTGCCAGAAAGGAAAATTCCAGGGCATGATCGCAAGCACCACTCCAAGTGGCTGAAAAGCGACGAAACTTTTAGATGCATCAGTCTGAACAATTTCAGGCGTGAGAAACCTTTCCGCATGATCTGCATAGTAATCGCAGACCCATGAGCATTTCTCCACTTCCGCGTGCCCCTGCGCGACCGTTTTTCCCATTTCGAGGGTCATCATTCTTGCGAATTCCTCTTTCTTGCTCTTCAGAATTTCACCTGCTTTCTTCATCAACGGAGCGCGATGAGAAAAGGGAGTCTGTTTCCATTCCGAAAATGTGCGATGAGAAGATTCGATGATTTCGTTGAACTGTTGTGGAGTCATTTCAGGATAACTGCGGATCAGTTCGCCGGTGGCTGGATTGATGGATTCGATAGGCATAAAACCTCCAAAATTACGCAGGCGGGACGCCCGCGCTACTCTGTTTAAACGCCGTAGAGTGCAGGGTCCCACGCTATTCGAAGTTCGCTCGGTGGGGCCATGTAGCCGAGCAGCGCGGATGCGGCAACAACGGCTGGACTCGCCAGAAACCCTTCACCGCCGACTCCCATTCTATTTTGCCAGTTGCGGTTGAAAGAAGTGATTGCGCGTTCGCCCTTTTTCAAGGCGTCTTCACCCTGTCCGAAGCAAGGACCGCACCAGGAATCCCGGATCAACCCTCCCACCGAGCGCAACACTTGCGCGATCGATTCTCCATCAAGACGCGGATCCGGATTTTCAATCGCTACTTTCACGCCGCGTGATCCTGGAAAAATTACAAAATCCCGGGCGGCCTGTTTGACTCCGGTTTTGCGCGCGGCAAACAGCACCAGCGCAGCCTGCAAAAGATCATCATAGCTGCCGTTGGTGCAGGAGCCGATGTAAGCCTTGTCAAACGGAATCTTTTCGCGCGCCACTTCTTCGGCAGGAAATGCGTTTCCTGGGCTATAAGGTTTTGCAATCATCGGAACTACATCTGATAGATCCAGGATTTCATTGATTTCATAATGCGCATTCTCACCCGGTTGGACGTGAGGATGGGGAAGCTCCAGCATACCTTTGGACCTGTACCACTCATAAGTAATTTCATCTGCCACGAAAATTCCATTTTGTGCTTCGGCTTCCGCCATCATGTTTGCAATCGTGTTTCGATACGCAACGGGCAATTGTTTTTCGGTGTCCACAAATTCCACCGACATTCCCTGTGATTGTTTTGTTCCCCATCGCTCCAGCAGTTTCAACACAATATCCTTTCCACTGACCCACGGCTGCAATCGTCCCGAGAAAACAACGCGTCGCGCTTTCGCTAGCGTGAAGTAAACGTAACCTGTAGACCAGCCAAAACCGAGAGTCGTAGAGCCAACTCCATAACCCACCGCGCCATACGCTCCATATGCGCGACTGTGCGAATCAGCGCCCGGAATGAATTGGCCTGGAACCACGAGCCCCTGTTCAGGAAAATAGAAATGAAAAATGCCATCGCCTGGCGTTGCATAGTACGGCTTCTTCATTTCATTCAATTCAGCAAACGCGCGCGATATGGAAGTCTGATTTTCGTCTTCTTGTTTGCCGGTAAAAACAAAATGATCGTTTGCTACCGCCGCCTGGCGCGGATAGATTCTGTTTCCGCCTGTGATCTGATTGAAAGTATGAATGGCAAAGGGCGCAGTTCCATCGGAGGCCGGAAGCAGGTCAGCATAAACTCGAAGAGTGGCGCCCGGTTGGACTTCCGCGCTCTTATCCACGCGATGTGCCCAGACAATTTGTTCCGTGGTCGTTAAGCCACGCGCGATGTGGGGATCCGGCCACTCTATGCGTGGCGCGGTGCGCGCGGATTCTGCGAACTCGCGACGCCCCATTACAAAAATTCCACCGGTGCGCCGGATCTCATCTTCTTTCGGAGTAAGCGGAACCGACTCATATTGTTTCTTTTGAGTTTCATTGATCAGTTTCCGGCTCGTCACATCAAACGCAAGATCGTCACCCTCTTGCGCATCTTCGACAGCTTCCGGACACTGCACAACTTCAAGACCCAGGTTGAACGCATTGCGCCGGAAAATATCGCCCATGTTGTGCCCGCAAACGATGACAAGTTCTTTGCCTACTTCTTCCGCAACAGCTTTGAGTCCCGCAGGACTCATTTCACGGGAGGATCCGATGCCGAATCGATCTCCTGCGATCAGAAATGTTTCGCCGCGATGAACTCTTTCGCGAAATTCCGGCATTAAATAACGGAACGCCCCCTCCTTCCACTTTTCATCCAGCTGATCGAGTGTTTCCGACACGCAGTATTTGGCGGGCGTGATTTGATCGGTATCAATCGCATCCAATTTCTTATCAGGCCGTTTGGGATCCCAGAAAATCAAAGCTTTCCCGCGAATCCAATGCGGCTGCACTCCCAGTGTCTCGCCAGCTTCGTCAATCGCAATCTGAGGGTGAGACGCGCGCGGTACTTCTTTTAAACGGGCCGGTTGCGGTGTTTGAATCAACTTCATTTTCCTTCTTCCCGGATAAATTCTTCCCTGTTGCGAACAAGCTCGACACCCACGTATTGAAACCGGGCCTCGATTGGAGGATTCATTTTCTTAACTCGCAAACGGATCCTGCGCGCGGTTGTGTTCCGGAAAATCTCTTCAAACAGGCGAAAGGCAAAAGATTCAAGAAGCTTGTATTGGACGGTCTGCGATAGGCTCTGCACGATGTCGATGACTTTGCTGTAATTGACAGTTAGATCGAGATCATCGGAACGTCCTGCAGCCGAAAGATCGTAATAGATCCAGAAATCCAGCTCGCAGTTCCGTTTGACTTCCTGTTCTTCCTTCTTGACTCCAAGCCGGACCGAACAATGTAGCCCTTTGATGATGATCTTATCTCTGTGCATTTCGTGTCACATCTTAGCACGATTTTAAATTTAAACGCCAAGGCGCGAAGTTCGCCAAGTTAAGCCAAGAAATCTTTAAATATATTCTTGGCGTCTTGGCGCCTTGGCGGTTATTTAATCAGATTTCTGGCCCACGAACTGATCTTTCTGCTCTTTAAAAAATATATTGAAAGTGGTCAGACTACCATAACATCGCGTTATGTACTGTTGAAACTGGATTTTTTCCGGCTCTGATAGTTTGTCGTTTGCATTGATCTGCTGTTCCAGCACCCGAAGCCGGTCTCGCAGCATAATAATTTTGTGGAAGAAGGCGTCGATGGGCACTTCCTTTTCTTGCAATCCGGGTTTTCCGGGACGCAGAATGAGCTTACCGCCAATCCATTTTTCGGCAATTTTCGATGAACCGAGTTCGAGCTCTTCCCGTAATACTGCTCTGATGAGCGCCGTCAGGTGATCTTCCTCGACCGTGACCGGTTCCGATGGCTCAGAAGCTTTTTCATCTGCCGGGGGCCGGTAATTGCGTGACGAGTTGCAGTAGAGACACGAGACACGGTCAATGGAACCGTCCGCATTCAAGGTTGTTATCGCAGAACGCCGATAGACCTTGCATTGCCCGCACCAGGCTTCTATTTCCATTCCAATCTCGTACATCAAACCCTCCCAATGCAAAGTAGCTCGGGCGTCTCGCCGGCGAGATTTGCGCAGACGGGACGTCCGCGCTACTTCGTATTAGAATAATCCGATCGATCCATGATGTCACATCTTCCCTACATCATAGTAAATCCGAAATCAGGGCGCGGTATGACGGAGCGCCGGTGGGCTTCTCACGCGGATGCGATCCGTACGCATTTCGGGCCGTTCGAGTGCGAATTCACGAAGGAACCCGGGCACGGGATGGAGCTTGCGGAGGAGCAGGCCAGAAAAGGGCGAGAGCTCATTGTTGCAGTGGGAGGTGATGGAACGGTTTCGGAAGTTGCCAACGGAATTCTCAAAGCAACATCAGGTACTGCACTGGGACTGTTGCCCGGTGGAAGCGGCGGTGATTTTCGTCGCACACTCAAAATACCTGCCGGTTTTGTGGAAGCGACCAAACATTTAAGGAATGCTCAAGACCATCTGATGGATGCGGGAAAGTTAGCGTACGTCGATCATCAGGGAAATGAGCGCACGCGATTTTTCGTGAATACCGCTTCGTTCGGGATGAGCGGCGCTGTTGCCAGCCGCGCGAATCGCTCCGGAAAATTGCTTGGAGGCACTCTCACTTATGCGACCGCAACGATGCGCACCATGATGAACTTTGAAACGCCTGAGATATCCTTGCAGGTGGATGATCAGACTCCGAAAAGAATCAAAATCATCATCGTGTGCGTTGCGAATGGCCCATCTTTTGGTGGCGGCATGCGCATCGCTCCGGACGCAAAACTAAATGATGGTCTTTTTGATGTGGTGATCGCGGGGGACATGCACGCAATGGAGTTACTGCTAAAATCTTACCGGCTCTATTCGGGAACTCATCTTTCGATGGAAAAGATGGCATTAATTCAAGGTCGAACGATTCGGGCCCTTCCGGTTCGCCAAACGGATAACATTCTTTTGGAAGTGGATGGTGAGACTCCGGGACGCCTTCCGGTCAGGATCGAGCTACTTCCCCAAGTCTTGCGGGTGCGGTGCTAATGGTTTGTGAATATTCATTGACTCCTCTCCCTTGATAAGGGGGAGAAACAATACCACGTTGCGTTTGCAGTGAAATCATTTTGGAGAAGGTAATGAAGAAAGCGATTTGCTGTCTGATGTTGGGACTGGCCGTGTTTGCTCAATCGGCTGAAGAAGTGGATTTATCCGTAGTGCATCAAATCAAGAAGGAATCTTTTCAAAACGGAAAGGTGATGGACCACATGTTTTCTTTGACGGACTTAAATGGTCCGCGATTGAGTGGTTCTCCGGAATACAAATCGGCGGCAGATTGGGCTGTAGGAAAGCTGAAGGAATGGGGTATTACCAGTGCCGGTTTAGAATCCTGGGGAAAATTCGGACGAGGCTGGTCGTTGAAAAAGTTTGAAGCTCATATCGTACAACCGTTTTACACACCGATTTCCGGTTTTCCACATGCATGGTCAGAAGGAACGGCCGGAAGAATCAAGGCCGAAGTGGTTTATGCGCCCGTATTTTTTCCATGGGAAGATGATATGCGGAGGGATCCATCGAAAGTCATTGAGCGGGTAAAACAATATGCGCAGAAAAACAAAGGCAAATTCCGTGGAAAGATCGTTCTGACTGACCCGCGCAGATCTCATGACCAACCCACCGCTTCTCCCAGCGAGAGATATGATGAAGAGGATCTTTCTTCAGTGAGTGAGCACGAGCAGCCGTATCCTTTTGATGCGATTCAATGGCCAATAACCAGTCTCCCGGAGGATCCAAAAGAGCGGGACCGCTTTATGGACAGCCTGCCGCTGGAAATCGAAGCGGATTTTTGGGAACAGCAACAGAAGGCCCTGGACACTCTAATCATATTCCTGCGCGAAGAGGGCGCTGTCGCAAATTTTACGATGAGCTCACGAGGAATCGGTGGGACTTTTTACGCAATCGAAGCGGGCTCTCACAAAGCAACGAGTCCTGCTTCGATCGCTTCCATTGCCGTTCAACGCGAACAATATGGACGCATCGTTCGACTGGTTGAGAAGAACATTCCGGTTGTGGTGGAGATGGAAATGAACGTCGATTTTCCACCGGAAGAGGTCGAAGGTTGGAACGTGATTGCGGAAATCCCCGGTGGCAGTAAAAAGCAAGAGGTTGTGATTCTGGGAGCGCATCTGGATTCCTGGCATTCCGGAACCGGAGCAACGGATAATGCCGCCGGCTGCGCAGTTGTGCTGGAGGCCATGCGCGTTCTCAAAACGCTCAACTTGAAAATGGACCGCACCGTCAGGATGGGTCTATGGGGTGGAGAAGAACAAGCTCTGTATGGTTCTCGCGGTTATGTGGCAAAACATTTTGCAGATCCGGTTACGATGAAACTGCATCCGGAACACGCAAAAATTTCCGGTTATTTTAATCTCGATAATGGAACCGGACGCATACGCGGGATTTATTTGCAGGGGAATGACATGACCCGGCCGATCTTCAAAGAATGGTTTGAACCGTTTGCCGATTTGAAAGCGGAAACAATCACGATTCGAAATACCAGCGGAACCGACCATCTTTCATTTGACGCTGTCGGTATTCCCGGTTTTCAGTTTATCCAGGATCCGCTTGAGTATGATGAACGTACACATCATTCCAATATTGATGTGTATGATCACATTGAACCGGCGGACTTGATGCAGGCTTCTGCAATCATGGCCACCTTTGTCTATAACACCTCTACGCGACCAGAATTGTTGCCGCGCAAACCGCTGCCGAAGCCGCTGCCACCAAAGAAGCAGTAGTCGCAGCCGGGACGGCCGCGCTACTTTATTTACCGGTCTTCGTCTTTCTTCTTTCCGCCCCCAACGTGCAACTGGAATTGTGCTTCTTCTTCCAGTTTCTTCTGCATCTTGTCGCGGGTGCGATCTGCCTCTTGTTCTCTTTCAGCTTTAATGGTATCCGTGAGCTGTTTCGTCTGCGCCTCTTCTAATGGAGTAAGTCCTTGAGGAGTCTCCGAAGGCGGCTCCGCATCATGTTCCTGAATTTTTTGAGCGCTTCCAGGTTGAATTTCTTCCGGCTTTCCCGAAGAATCTATCGGGGCACCCGCATGTGAAGCAGGACTATTAATACGCATCTCTTTTCTCCTTCCTGTATTTTCGTCAAACGCGTAACAAATGTTGCTTTCCTACATTCTACTCCTTCTTCCAATCGGGGATACGGCCTGGAGTCCACGGAGCCCCTGCCGCGTCTGCTTTACCCTGCAAGGTCTTGAAATCGGTGTCGATTGACTTCAACTGCTTCAGCAATTCTTCGAAATCAGCAGAGGCAACCTCATAACTCTGGCGCATTGTTCCTGTGGGAGCTGCAGATGTGGTCCAGTGCCCGCTTACGATGTTTTGCACCCGGTCCGAAAGGGAGGGCGGTATCGGCTCGTTCCTTTTCTGAAGAGTGGAATCGCCTGTGAGTTTCTTTTCAACATCCTGGACACGAACCATCAAGGCGCGCGCCTCATCCTGCCATTTCGGATCCGCTTCTGGAGTATCGTCCAGTGCCTTTTTCATCAAGTCGAGGTTTTGCTTCAATTGCTTCACAGATTCGACAGCGCCCTTAACAGCGCGTTGAAGGCGAGATGTTTTTGCAGCAAAATCCATAACCGCTTTCCGGTCTGAGACCGGCAGTGTCGCCGATCCGAGCGGCGTTGCCTGAAAACTCTGTGATGCTCCGACGGGAATCAATTTTCCATCTACGCGCTTTGCTAAACTCACTTTGTAAGTTCCGGGCAATGTGAGTGGTCCCTGCGTGACCGGACCAAATTGATCATCTTGCGGCGGAGTCAATGACGCTGGATTGGGCGCCGGAAAACGCAAATCCCAGGCAACACGCTGGTAGCCGGCTTTCACCGGTCCTGAAATCCTTCGTATTATGTTTCCTGCGTCGTCCGTAACCGTCAAAATGATTGCGGGAGCTTCTTCGCGATCTTCGGCTTGTAATTGATCCCATGCCGGAATCGAAATCTCCTTTCCGGACTTCAAGAGCGCTTTCTCTTTGTCCTGACGCGCTTTCTTCCTTGTCTTGATTTCTTCTTTTAAGTAATAAGTGAAGACGGCGCCGAAAGGTGGATTCGGAGCAAGGTAAAACGATTCGCCCATGAATCCCTTTTCTCTTAGTCCAAGAGGTTCTTCCGGAATGTACATCCAGGCCTGTTTTGTGGACAACAGCATCGTTTCCTGCTGCAAGGTGGATTCGCTGGTGCCTCTCAGAGGCGAGTAATCATCCAAGATGTAAAAACCACGACCAAAAGTTGCGAGAACCAGATCCTCTTCCCGTTTTTGAATCACGATATCGCGCACAGGAATGGGCGGTATGTTTCCTTTCAACTGAATCCACCGTTTGCCACCATCCGCTGTAAAAAAGATTCCAAATTCAGTGCCACAGAAAAGCAAATTCGGATCCTTGTGGTCCTCTGCTACGGCCCAAACAGATCCGCGTTCCGGCAAGTTTCCCGTGATGGAAGTCCAGGATTTTCCAAGATCAGTGCTCTTCATCACGTAGGGTTTAAAATCGCCCATTTTGTGATTATTAAAGCCCGCATAGAGAGTGTTTGCGTCATGCTGTGATGGTGTGAGGCGCGATATATAAGAATTATCCGGAACTCCGGGAAACTGATGGAGCTTGCGCCAATTCGATCCACCATCTTCACTGATCTGAACCAATCCATCATCCGTTCCCACAAAGAGAAGGCCTTGTTTCAAGGGAGACTCTGCAAGTGAAACAATATTTCCGTAGAACGAAGTGGATTGGTGCTTGGCCACCGAATCAATACTCCAGATCCGTCCCATGACTTTCAATTTGTTGCGATCAATCTGCTGTGTCAGATCCGGAGAAACTGCTTTCCAGTTGTCGCCGCGATCGTCGCTTCGGAAGAGGCGATTGGCCGCGAAGTAGAGCCGAGTGTGTGAGTGAGGGCTGATGATCAACGGGGAATCCCAGTTCCATCGCAATGCCGGTTCTCCACGTCCGGGTTGAGGCTGGATGTCAACTTTTTCTCCTGTCTTGCGATCGAATCGAACGAGTCCGCCGTACTGATACTCCGAATAAACGATATTCGGATCCTCCGGATCTACCGCGCACCAGAAACCATCCCCCCCTACCGTTACGAACCAATCTGAGTTCATGATGCCATTGATGGTGCGGTTGCGGGAGGGCCCGCCCAGAGTTTCGTTATCCTGGGTTCCGCCGTATACAAAGTAAAAAGGAGCCGAATTATCCACGGTCACGCGATAGAATTGCGTGATCGGAAGATTGCTTTTGTAATCCCAGTTGGCGCCGCGGTCCCAGCTTTCATAAATTCCACCATCGTTTCCGTTCAGCAGATGATCTGTGTTGTCCGGATTAATCCAGAGAGCATGGTTATCCACATGCTTGGATTTTTCGCCGACTCTTTGAAATGTTTTGCCGCCGTCTTCAGTCACCATCATGTAAGTGTCCATCGAATAGACTCGTTCTACATTTTTAGGATCGGCGAAGAGTTCGCTGTAATACATAGGGCCATTTGAAACGTAATCGCTTCGTTTTTCCCAGCTGCCGCCGGCATCGATCGAGCGATAGAACCCTTTTTCCTTGTCTCCGGTTTCGATCATGGCGTAAACAACATCGGGTTTGACAGGTGATATAGCGAGTCCGATCCGTCCCATTTCCTCTTTTGGCAAACCGGCTTCGAGCTTCTTCCATGTTTTGCCGCCATCCATCGATTTGTGGATAGCAGACTCCGGACCTCCATTGATCAATGTCCAGACATGGCGTCGTCTTTGATACGCGGCGGCGTAAAGGACGTCCGGATTGCGGGTATCGTACACTATATCCGTCACTCCTGTATTTTCCGAAATCTTGAGCACCTGGTCCCACGTTTTTCCGCGATCGGTGGATTTGTACAAACCGCGATCGCCACCAGCGGCCCAGAGCGGTCCCTGCGCGGCAACATAAATGATGCTGGAGTTCTCCGGATGAACGATGATTTTGGCGATGTGCTCCGATTTCTTCAACCCCATGTTCTCCCAGGTTTTTCCGCCATCAAGGGAGCGATAGACGCCATCACCATAGCCGACACTTCGCTGGCTGTTGTTTTCGCCGGTTCCCACCCAGACAACATTCGGGTCGTTTGGATCCAGCGTGATACAACCGATGGAGTAAGAGCTCTGGCCATCAAAAATGGGTGTCCATGTTGTGCCTGAGTTGATTGTTTTCCAGACACCGCCGGATGCAGCGGCCGCGTAATAGATGGCGGGATTCTTCGGATGAACCGCAAGATCCGAGATGCGTCCCGAAGTGACAGCCGGGCCGATTCCACGGAAAGAAAGTCCGGAGAACGTATCCGCTTTCATCAGCGACTTGTCCTCTTTCTTCTCATCCTTTTTCTCTTCTGCAACGGCAAAAAAAGACAAAGCAAACACAATAAAGATGGCTAACAGTTTTTTCATCGACACTTACTCCTTATGAGGTTTGTAAATTCAAACTTTAGAGTTTACACCGGGATGGTACGAGTTTGAACTATCCAGGTTTGAATTGGCCGGTTTTGCGACTTTAAAGGTCTATGCGATAAAATTTTACTCCCGGACTACTTCTTTCGGATTTTTATCATCCCTGAGCGCGACGAATTTCACGTGGCGCAAGTGATTGCTTGAAGTCCATTCGGTAAATTTTGCGCGAATCACAATTTTGGGTTTGAGCCAGGTATATTTCTCCATGTTTTCTGCGGTAAGACCTTCCCCCCAGCGCCCTACTTTTCCTTCCGGCAAATTTACAAAGGGACATTTCTGAGTTTCATATTTTGGGAACAGCAAGGAGAGTTGCTTTTTTGCATGATCTGCAAATCCGGCCCTGAGTTTCGCGGCGTAAAGCAGTTTTCCATTTTCATAATATCCGATCAATAACGCGTCAAAACCGCCATAAAGCCCGGAAGGTCTGTAGCCGCCCACAACAAATTCCTGTTCATTATCCAGTTTAAATTTCACCCAGGAGCCTGTCCGTTTGCCCGACTCATACAGCGATGTTTTCCTTTTTGCGACTACACCTTCAATTCCCAATTTTCTGACTTCCGTTACAAAACTGTCAGTCTCAGCTTCCAGATGAGCTGCATACCGAACGATCCGGTCTTTTGGCAAGATGGACTGCAGTATTTCTTTTCTCTGGAGCAAGGGGAGTTTTCGAAGATCTCGTCCGTGAAAATTCAAAAGGTCGAAAGCGTAATAGTAGATAGACCGGTCCGTGTCCCCACCGCCCAGATCCTGAAGCCGCTGAAAAGAGGGACGGCCCTGTTCATCCAGAACTACGATCTCTCCGTCAAGCAGGATTGCTTCGAATGGCAATTCAGTGAGTGCTCTGGCGAGCTCCGGATACCGCCGGTTCAAATTATTCCCATTCCGCGAAATGAGCTGAACATTTTTGCCGTTTTTCATACCGAGAGCGCGGTATCCATCGAGCTTCAGCTCGTAAACCCAGTCTTTTCCCGCAGGCAGCTCACCAACGAGTTTGCATTGCATCGGTTCCACGAATTTCGGCGAAGCTGAGGGCAAGTTCTGGGGCAGCTTTCTCATGCAGATTTTGTTTTTGCCGGCGCATGAGATCTCATGTATTCTGCGAGCACCGCGATGTCTGCACTACGTGGATATCGATCGCGGCACGCTAGCACAATTTCGCGGCCGATTTCTTCTTCAGCAAGCGGCCGGTATTCCAACAACCCTTTCATGTCAGAACCTGCTGCAAGCACTGGCATCAAAGTGTAACCAAGACCGGCGCCGACAAGATGCCGTAGTGTCTCAAGACTCGTTACATGAAATTGACGGATATTGCCCCTGCGGTTTCGGGGGCAAATCTCCAGAGTTTGGTCGCGCAAGCAATGCCCATCTTCCAGAAGAACCATGTCTTGAGCGCGCAGATCGCTCCGGCTCACTTTTGGTTTTTTTGCGAGAGGATGATCTTTGGGCACAGCAAGCAGGAATGGCTCGTAGAATAACGGAAATACGGTAAGCCCCGTTTCATTGAAGGTTCCGGCTGCAAGAATGGCATCAAGCTCGCCTGCTTTCAGTTCGGCGAGGAGATCGTCCGTAAGACCTTCCCGAAAAATCATCTGAAGCTCCGGAAATTTCTTCCTGAACTTCGGCAAAAAGTGGGGAACGTAATAGGGTCCGAGAGTCGCAATCGCGCCGAGACGCAATGTTCCGCGCATTTGCCCGATTTCGTTTTCATCAGCTGCGAGGGCCGCGATTTTCCCGGCTTCCTCCAACACGATCCGGGCTTGATCGATAACAGCTTTTCCGCGCTCTGTAATGGCCACACGCCTGTTTGTGCGTTCGAACACAGGAAACCCGAGACGCTCTTCCATCTTCTTGATCTGTGCGCTGAGCGCAGGCTGGCTGACGTTGCAGGCTTCGGATGCTCTTCCAAAATGCATGTAACGCGCGACTGCGGAGACGTACTCCAGGTCACGCAAAGTCATCCAGGAAATATTCATAAGCAGTAATCGCGGTTTGAAATTAGATAGTTGAAAAGATATGGCTCAAGGAAAGCGCCAGACCAGGAAATAGGGGGGTCGAAAGAGTATCCTGTTCAAAAAAAACTGCAACAAGGTCGTACCGGCCCTCGTTAAGAGTCAACACCTCAACGTGTTTTTCCTTCAAATCCACTAACCAATATTCCTGCACACCGAAGCGTGCGTAAAGCTCCTTTTTGATCAAACGATCCCTTTCAATTGAAGAAGGCGAAGTAATCTCAATTATCAAATCGGGCACACCCTGAATATTTTCGTGATGGACAATGCCTTTTCGTGTCCCTGAGATATACAGGAGATCCGGCAGGACAACATCATGCTCTGAAAGGACGACATCTAAAGGCGCGAAGAAAAT
>JAKEFK010000020.1 GCA_022616075.1 bacterium | reverse complement strand
GATGCTCTTTACATCCTATTGCGGTAGCAGCTTAATTTTGTCAGAAACCAAAACTTTTATCTGCTGCTCCTGTTTTTGGTGAAAGGTGGCGAGGATAACTTTTACCCGTCTCGAAGTACCGGCGCTCTTAACGGCGATTTCAAACTCTCCATGTTGCAAAACCAAATCACAATCGCCCCGGTTTTTTTCTCGATGTTTGCCTAACGATTCAACGAGAGAATCGAGCGTGGTTTTGAAAACGCAGCTCATTACGACTTTCGGTCGCAATTGGGTCATCTTCCTAAACAGCTCCGGATTCCAGCGCTCCATCAAATCAACTGCAAGCTCGGGTCCTTCCGCTCCCGGATTAAAGTCGACGAACCCGGCGCAAATCTCTCTTAAATTAACAACGTCAATCCGTACGTACTGGCTGGCGTCAGTCCTGGCGATCTCGGCCCGCAGTCCATCGTCCTTAATCCTCTTCAGCGCTTCTCCACGCACGCGCTCATCGGTATCGTTCTTGGCGATCTCGATCAGCAGCGTTTGATCGCTCAGCTTACACACCGCCACGCGTCGCATGTCTGAGAGCTCGGCTGTCTTCGCTATGTCGGTGAGTAGAACATGGTCGGTCAACTTCTCGACCGCCGCAAAGCCGGCATCGTAATTCCTATCTGTCTTTGCCACCTCTGCGAGCAGACCCTCGTCAGTCAGCTTCTCCACCGCCGCCACTTGGACACTGTAGAACTTATCCGTCTTTGCGATCTCGGCGAGCACGCCCTGGTCGGTCAGTTTCTCCACCGCCGCCACTTGGACACTGTAGAACTTATCCGTCTTTGCGATCTCGGCGAGCACGCCCTGGTCGGTCAGTTTCTCCACCGCCGCCTCTCGTACACTATAGATCTTGTCCGTCTTTGCAATCTCGGTGAGCAGACGTTGGTCGGTCAGTTTCTCCACCGCTGCTTTGCGTACATCGGGGTTCTCGTCCGTCTTTGCGATCTCGGCGAGGATCGACGGATCGGTCAGCTTCGTGACCGCCACCCTACGTACATTAGAGTCGGCGTCCGTCTTTGCGATCTCGGCAAGCAGTGTTTGGTCGGTCAGCTTCTCCACCGCCGCCTTACGGACTTTCCAGTCGCTGTGTTTCCATTTAGATCGGAACAGATCCATCAACCCCACTGCCCAAACTCCGAGATGCCGTACCAAACATCAGAATACATCGCACATAGGATCATTATTTGATCTGTGCTCAAAAGGAATCACTCCGTTGGCCACGCATGCCTTTCACCTTCCTGAAGAATCAGCATCAGATCAAACTCATTCAACTCGTACCTATTGAGAATATCTCTGCGTACTTCCGCTGCCGCATTGCTGCCACGGCGATTCATTTCATTCACAAGCTCATTAAAATCCAAATCGGCTTTTTCCATTCCATATTTCCGCAGGAAAGCCCGTTTCCATGACTGTATGTAATCCCGAAAAATTTCCCTTTTCTTATTTTCAGCCAAGTCAAGATCCAGCTCCTTTCCTTGAATTTTACGAATCTTCTTCCAGAGCTTCCGCCCTTCTTCCGATCGCGGATGGAATTCGAGAAGGCGTAAGATTGTACGTTCAGCATCTTGATACAAGCCAAGATCAAGTTCAGACCATGCCCGTAGTTCTAAGAGTTCTCGGTCCTTCGGATTCCGTTGAAGTCCCTGATTCAATATTTGAAGTGCCTCGAGATATCGCTCCACAGACCGATACAGCAAGCCACAGGTAAAAGCAATCTTGCAATAATCGGCTGATTGAAGTTCGGCTTTTCCCTCGTCTAATCTTATCGCGAACTCAAACAACTCACAAACGTCCATGTAATAACCTTTCAGGTCCTCATGACTCATCCCCTCGGGTGCGTTTTTGCTTTTTGCAATTGCAAGCGCATACCTCAGGGTGGGCGAAGCCGGTGCCAGATCAACTGCCGTTCCAAATTCTTTAGCTGCCCCTTCCCAATCTTCCCGCTCCACAAGTTTCATTCCGCGCGAGTAAAAATCACCGGCCTCATGCGGCAAAGAAGCTCTTTTAGGTTGATACGAAGCTTTATCCTCCGCAAGAACGGGTGATTGTTCGATCGGGTTCTCATTATTGTATTGTTCTAAACACAATTCAAAATCACGAACATTAATTCCTATATGATGGTTGTGAAGTGTTTGCCACCCGCTTTTTAGCATCTCGCGGCATTCAGAAGTTAGCTCTGCTTCAAGGCCGAAGTATCCAGCCAAAGGATCTTTTTGTCCTGGAGCAACAAAGAATACTTGGACCGTTTCAGTTGATAAAAAAGCCTCGATTATTTCTCGGTCCTTCTCATCATCGGGGCAAAGCGGGTGTTCTGCTAAGTATGGGTAACCAAATTTGAGTTTGACCCCCGGTGAGTCGACGCTCACAAAGATCTGAACGAGTCCGCCATGGCTTAAATGATAATAAGCGAAAGCCACTTCTACGGAATTTCCTCTCAGCATTTCAACAACACCGCTGGCTTTCGCGAAAATGGCAGGATTGTGTGACCCGGAAGGGACGATTACGGTTGCAGCCCAGTTTGCACGCATAAAACCCGGGTCAGCTAGCAATTTACGATCAACAGCAGAAGGGATCTCATTCTCTGGAGGGAGCCGCACAATGATTTGACGCACATGTTTCTCTTCATTTTTGGAGAAATACCATGTGGCGACAGTCATTAAGCGGACTTTCAATTCTCGCGCTCAGGTCAATTGAGCAAATCGTGTTTTTGATTTACGGTAATTGTAACATGGTGTAAGCTGCTGAGGTCGCAAAGAACGCAAAGATTCTAAAATCTTCCCTATCTACGCGCTGCTTCTGTTAAAAAAGGAATCAGGGATTTGTGGAGTCCAACTCTGGATCGGGAGGAGGTATAAAGAAGAGGATGCGGCTGCAATTTTCGCAGGTAATGATGGTATCGTTCCGTCTGATTTCTTGAAAGAGCTGCGGGCGGATCCGCATCTGACACTCCAAGCATACTGCGTCACGCGCTTCTGCAAGAGCAACACCCTTGCGGTGAGTTGCCAGACGTTCGTATTCTTCCAGGATGTGAGGAGGAATCTGTGAAACCCAGTGCTGGCGTTTGTCTTTGAGTTCGTTCATTGCATGCTCCAGCTTGTCCGCTTCGCCCTGAATCACCCGTTTCTCATCCAGCAACTCTTTTTCTTCGCGATCCTTTACTTTCTGGGCTTCATCGATCTGGACTTTTAGGATTTCTGCTTCTTCCATTTGAGCAAGAATCTGGTCCTCCATCTCGCGAATAGCCTGGCTGACCAGCTCTATTTCATGTTGGAGTCCCGTGTATTCCTTGTTCGTTTTAACGCCATCCAGCTGCTCTTTGTATCGCTTTCGCTTCGTTTCGATCAACGCAAGATCGCCTTCCAGTTCTCTCCGTTTTTTCTGATTTTCGGCGATCAGATCCTGTTTTTCCTGAACATGGCGTTGCGCGCGGTCGAGTTTTCGATCCACTTCTTTTATCTGGATGGGCATCTGGGAAAGGCGGCTATTGAGTACTGCAATTTCCCGGTCGAGAAAATGCAGCTGTATCAGTGGTTGTAAATTCACTCCCATACTTTGAACACTTTTAGCCTCTTGAACCTCTTGAGCTTTTCTGGATGGGCCCACCTGGACTCGAACCAGGGACCAACCGGTTATGAGCCGGTAGCTCTGACCAACTGAGCTATGGGCCCAAGGCGCGTCGACGCGTCGCGCGTCTCCGCGTCGTCGCGTCAGATGCGACCGTTCAAAAAATTCTTGATGACTTTACTTCGGGAAGGATGCCGCAACTTGCGCAACGCTTTCGCCTCTATCTGGCGAATTCGTTCCCGGGTGACTGAAAAAATCTGTCCGACTTCCTCAAGTGTGCGTTCACTTCCATCACCAATTCCAAAACGAAGCTTAATCACCATCTCTTCGCGCGGAGTCAATGTCTTCAAAATGTCTTCAATCTCTTTTTTCAGACTGACATTGATCACCGCATCCGAAGGAGAAATCGCCTTCTGATCTTCGATGAAATCGCCCAGATGGCTGTCTTCTTCTTCCCCGATCGGAGTTTCCAGAGAAATGGGTTCCTGCGCGATCTTCAAAATCTTCCGGACTTTAGAAACAGGCATTCCCATCCGTTCAGCAATCTCTTCGGAGGTAGGCTCTCTTCCTTTTGCCTGAACGAGCGCCCGTGAGGTCCTCACCAGCTTATTGATCGTCTCGATCATATGCACCGGAATGCGGATCGTGCGAGCCTGATCCGCGATCGCACGCGTGATGGACTGCCGGATCCACCAGGTAGCATACGTGGAGAATTTGTATCCCCGTTTGTATTCGAATTTTTCAACGGCTTTCATCAAACCATTGTTTCCTTCCTGGATTAAATCCAAAAACTGCAATCCACGATTCGTATATTTCTTCGCAATGGAGACAACCAGACGCAGGTTTGCTTCGATCAACTCTTTTTTTGCCTGATCGACCTGGGATTCTTCGTCTTCGATAACTTTGAAATTGTCCTTCATCTCCCGGATATCGGAGTGATATTCAAATTCCATCTTTCGAATTCGATCATGCAGTTCCCGAACCTGGTGCCGGATCTCTTTTTTCCGTTCTTCGCTCTTTCGTCCCTGGTCCAGACTGGCGCGAAGATGCTTGATTTCATTTTCCCATTCATCCAGCTTCGTCAACATTTCTTTGATTTTGCGGATAATTCTGCCCCGTTGCTGATCGTTTAACTGAAGATGCTGAATGTACCTGGAAACTTTTCCGCGGTTCTGGTCAACTTTATCCTTGTAACGGTTGATGGCCGTTTTGCTGACAATCTTTTTCAGCTTCTCTTTCAGTTTGATGTAATCATCATCCAGGTGTGAAATTCTTTCCATGATGTGCTGGATCTGACGATACTTCGTATCGATATTCTTTTCATTGAATTCATCTTCTTGAACATGGAAAAAATTTGGGATTAGATTCTTGTTTTTCTTGATCCTCAGCCCCAGCGCGAGAACTTCCTTAATCGCAATCGGGGCCAGCGAAATTGCACGTATCAAATTCTCTTTGTGGAGCTCGATACGTTTTGCAATTTGAATTTCGCCTTCACGCGTAAGAAGGGGAACAACACCCATCTCACGCAAATACATACGAACCGGATCGTAGGTTTTTGCGTAATTCTCAGGCTCCTGTTCGTTCGCCTCTTGCTCTTCAAAATCCTTCGAGAATCCAGGCTCCGCCGCCGATGGATACTTGCTGTCTTCTGAATCTACAACTTCGATTCCAACGGAATCGAACATCGTAAAAAGCTCGTCAATATCGTCGGAAGAGTTGATAATCTCGGAGGGCAATACGTCGTTGACTTCGTCGTATAGCAAATAGCCTTTTTGCTTGCCATCGTAGACAAGCTGTTTTATTTCGTCGTATTTATCGTCTATGGACAAACGGATTACCTCCTAAAAGAAAGGAATTGACATACGTTGCCCGTCCTTTGAAGGCGAACTCGGATATTTGACCCCGATCCAAGAAAATGCTTTTCTTGCAAGTTGTTGTTTTTGTGGGATTTAGTCCATAGAGTCCGGGACCCACACCAGAACGGCATGATAATAATATAGGAGTTGCCCTTAGAAATGCAAGAAGGATTTTGAATACTGGAACCGCCACGGCGCCAAGACGCCAAAATTGGATATTTTTTCTTTTTTCTTGACGACTTGGCGTCTTGGCGGTTTAAATATCACGCATGCCTTTCTGGCGTTTGGATTCACGGGCCAATTCCAGGCGCTGCGTCAGCGCCTCTTCGTCGTCGAGACTCAAGCCTAGATACTGTCTCTGCCTGTAATAAGGACGAATGTAAGAATTTAGCCAGTCGAGGGCGTTCTCTTTGCTCGGTTGAGGCGTGTTTTCTTCCATAATGAGGCCGGTCAGGAACTTTTGAACTTCCGGTGGAAAGTGATGAATGAGGTCTGCAGTATTCAAATCTTCACCGGAGCAGACAATTTCTTTTAACTGACGGAATAAATCCGCCTGTGGCAGTTCACCCAGATCCTCTTCTTGAAATTCAGGAAGGACCTCCTTTGCAATGCCTGGATCCATGCAAAAAATTTGGAGCAGACTCCGTTCAACGTCCGCAACCGTCCTAGGGGCAGCCGATGTCCTTTTGGAAGTCGTGCTTTTTCGAACCCTGCGAAACTGTTCTTGAATGAGATTTGGTGGCACGCCCATGGCAACAGCAAAGTTTTTCGCGAGATCGATTTTTTCAAAAGGATTTGCAATCGCATCCACGAATCCGAGCAACTCTTCCGTGGCGGCCAGCTTACCTGTGGAACTTTTCAGATCATACTTTTGCTCAAGATTTCGAATCAACATTTGATCGTATCGAATGGAGCGATCGATTTCATTCTGGAATTCTTCAGGTCCGCGCTGCCGGATGTACGAATCCGGGTCCAGGCCTTCCGGTAGATTGGCAACACTCACCGAGAAATTCTCACGGAGCAGAATCGGCAGGGCGCGCATGACAGCTGCTTTACCGGCCGTATCCGGATCGTAAAAAAGGATGATGCGATCGGTGTACCGGCGCAGAAGCCTCGCCTGATTTTCGGTCAGGCTTGTTCCGCAGGATGCAGCGACGTTCTGATGTCCGCCTTGAAACGGCACAATCATGTCGAAATAACCTTCCACAAGGATTGCAAAACCTTTTTCCTGAATGTGCTCCTTGCTGAAATAGAGTCCAAACAACTGATTCGATTTCGAATAGACAGGGGACTCCGGACTGTTCAAGTACTTTGCTTCTTCGTGAGAGCCTTGAAAAATCCGGCCTCCCAGCGCGATGATGTTTCCATGAATATCGTGAATCGGGATCATGATTCTGCTGCGATAGCGGTCGTAATAACCTTCGCTTTGCCGCGCGATCACCAATCCGCATTTTTCCAGCATGCCAGGTTTTACGTCCCGTTTCTGAAAGTGTTCCAGCAGGGAATTCCAGGAGGCGGGCGCCCATCCAAGCTGAAAACGTTTCACGGTCTCGCGTGTAATCCCGCGCTGCTCCAGATGATCCAGCGCTTCTTTTCCCGATTCGTGACTCGTTAAAAGATTGTGATAGAAATCGGTGGCCTGCCGCATCAAGTCCAGAAGATCATCTTTTTCTTTTCGCTCACCCGTGGTTGTAAATTTCAACGGAATTCCATAACGGGAGCTGAGAAGCTGAATGCATTCTCTGAAATCCAGTTTCTCCATCAACATCACGAACGTGATCACGTCGCCGCCGCTTCCGCATCCGAAGCAATGAAACATTCCGTTCGATGCTGCATAGAAGGAAGGAGTTTTTTCCGAATGGAAAGGACAAAGCGCTTTAAACCGGTTTCCGGATTTCTTCAGGGATAGGTAATGGCTGAAGATTGTCAGCGGATCCACAACTGCTTTCAGTTGCGCCAAAAAATTTTCTGAGCTTGCCATGCACCAGAGATTATAAAGCAAAGTAGCGCGGGCGTCCCGCCGGCGAGAGCTCCGCAGACGAGATGCGCAGGCGGGGACGCCCGCGCTACAATGTTTTCAAAACTGCTATCGTCACAGCGTCGCCGCCACGTTCTTGCGATTCGGAGTGGGATCTTGCGACGTGAGGGTGATCTTTCAGCAGTTCTGCGATTGCTTTTCTCAGCTTTCCCATGCCATAGCCGTGAATGATCCGGACTTCCGGGAGCTGGCTCAGAATGGCATCATCAAGATACTTGTCCACGTTTCCCAGCGCTTCCTCCACTGTCTGCCCGATCACGTTGAGTTCACGGGGAACATCTTTCTTTTCGGTGTGCAACTGAATCCCTTTCGGCAATGTCTTCGCAATCGATTCCTTTTTTTCCAGCTGGTTGAGCGGAACAACAAACCGTTTGTTCCGGATCAGAACTTCCGCCTGATCTTTTTTGGCGGAAAGGAATTCTCCGAAGTCTTTGTACAATTCGACCCAGACGCGGTCCCCTGGCTGAAGATCGGAGGCGGCGATTTGAGGCGCTGAAGAAGTGGTCGTTTCCTGGAGTTGCTGGATCACGGGAGCGATTTCCGCTTCATATTGTTTGCGGATTTGCTGGCGTATTTGAGAGTCCCGAATCCGGCTTAACAGATTCTCGACGCGCGCATTCAGTGTCCGAATCAGATCCACGTTCTGCGTCCTTAGCTTCGTTCGTTGTTCTTCCAGCTTCAGTTGCAATTCGCCGAGTCGTTGCCTTTGTAACTCCGCGGTTTCGGTCCACTCGGCTTTCTCTTTTGACAGCAGATCCTGATTCTTTTCCAGAATTCGGATTTTCTCTTGCAAACTTTTTTGAAAGTCCTGCACCCTCCTTAAGTCTTCATCTGTCATCCCGCGTGCCCTTTCGAGGACCGGCTCCGGAATTCCGAGACGGCCGGCAATCTCCAGTGCGTGACTCGCTCCGATCTGGTCGAGCAAGACGCGGTAAGTGGGCAGGAGATTCTCTGCATCGAATTCCATTGCCGCTGTCAAACAGGCCGGATGATTGAAGGCAAACATTTTCATCGCGCTGTGATGCGACGTTACCAGCACTTTTACATCGCGTTTGAGTAACTCTTCCAGAACCGCAACTCCGAGATGCGCTCCTTCTTCAGGATCCGTTCCCGTTCCCAGTTCATCCAGCAGAATCAAGCTTCTACTCTGTACATTCGAAAGTATTACTACTAATGACCTTATATGACTGGAAAAAGTACTGAGACTCTCCGAAATGCTTTGCTGATCCCCGATATCTGCCTGGATAGTGTTAAGCGCGGGCAGACGTGTGCCTTCTGCAGCCGGAACCGGCAGGCCGCAGTGTGCCATCAGGGAAATCAAGCCCGCGGTTTTTAAGAAAACCGTTTTGCCGCCGGTATTAGGGCCGGTCACCACGAGCGCTTTTTTTCCTGCCGGCAGTTCCATGCTCAGCGGAACGACCGGTCTATTCTGCTTTTGCAGTGTGGCCATCAACAGCGGGTGCCTCGTTTCTCTTAGACTGAAACTGAACTCTTGAGAAAACTCCGGTACGATGCAATCAAACGCTTTCCCAAAACGTCCGCGCGCAAGAACGAGATCCAGTTGAATGAGCTGCTGAAGGGAAAACAGGAGCGGATCCACATTTTGCGCCGTCAGAAGCGTTAGTTCTTTGAGGATTTTCCGTATCTCTTCGCTCTGACGGTCGGCAAGTTGGGCGAGCTCATTATTGAGCTCCAGAACAGAGAGGGGTTCCACAAATAAGGATGCGCCGCTTCCGGATTCGCCGTGAACGACTCCACGGATCGCATTCTTTTCTTCCGACCGGACCAGCAAAACCGCGCGGCCGTGCCGGTAAGTCACGTAATCTTCCTGCAGGGCACTCCTGTAACGGCTATCGCGGAAAAAGCGCTCCAGCGCATTTTCCACCCGCGATTGGAGCTGCAAAGTTTGCTTAATCACGCGCACGAGCTCCGGCGTGGCATCCTCTTTTACTTCACCGGTCGGCTCAATTTTGGAAACGATCTCAGCTTCCATAGTCCGCAAGTCCGGCAATCGCGAACAGGCGGCGTAGAGTCGCGGAAACTCTTTGCTCCATCCAGCGCCTGTGTTTCGGATTTCATTGTTGATGGAAGCAAGCCTTCCAATGCGGTAAAGATCTATTCCTTCGGCAACGTGATTTTCAATCGCTGATTTTTGGATCAGGACCTCTACATTTTCCAGCCCGGACAGGGAAGGAAGTGCACCTTTCTGCGCGCAAAACAAAGCATCGCGCGTCAGTTCCAGCTCTTCCAGCAGGTTTTCAACCGGCGCGATCGAGTGAGCGCGTTCCCGCGCTGCCGGTGAAGTGGTGTAGCCGGAGAACAGTTGCAGAAATTGCGGCCATTCCAACACCGCCGCACTTTGTTCCGATATTTGCATTTTTATCTTGTCGTTCTTGGCGCCTTGGCGTTTTATAAATGATTAATGATACTGGCGATTTGGCCGGCGCCGAAGCCATTATCAATATTTACAACGGCAAGGGCTGCGCAGCTATTCAACATGGAAAGAAGAGGAGCAACGCCTCCGAAATGCGCGCCGTATCCAACGCTTGTTGGCACAGCAATCACCGGAGCTGAAACCAATCCGGCGACAACGCTGGGAAGAGCGCCCTCCATCCCGGCAACCACAATGATCACGCGCGCATCCATCAGGCGCTCTTTTTCAGCGAGCAGTCTGTGCAATCCGGCAACGCCGGCATCATACAAACAGTCGGTCCGGTTCCCGAAAAGATCCGCAGTCACCTGGGCTTCTTCTGCCACCGGAATGTCTGCCGTTCCGGCAGAAATCACAAGGACCTTTCCTTTTCCTGTGTATTCCCGTTTTCTTCGGATGGTAATCGCTTTACTGTTGAAATGGAATTCCGCCTCCGGAAAATCTTTTAGCAGCAACTGAAAAACTGATTCACTGCTACGCGTAATCATGACGTTCGACCGGTCGCGGTAAAGACTCTGCACGATTCCATGAATCTGTTCAGGCGATTTTCCGGTGCCAAAAATAACTTCGGGAAAACCTTTGCGCATTTCGCGGTGGTGATCCACTCTTGCGTAACCAAGATCTTCAAAAGGCAAACGCTTGAGAATATCCAGAGCTTCCTGCTCGCTCACGCGCGCATTCTTGTAATCCTCCAATAGTTTGAGAAGCGTTTTTGTATCCATATTAGGATGCCGCTATGATCTTCTCTGTTTCCGTTGTCTCCGTGGTCCCGCGTACGACGGCCATCGCGCTTTTCTCTTCCTGAAAAGTCCTTTGTGCAACTTCTTGAAGCTCGCCTGTGGTAACTTTTTGAACGAGTTCCCGATACACGGGCGCGTATGGCAATTTGTGTCCCAGGATCAGGCTGTTTGTGTAATCCAGTACCCGGGAGTTTGCCGTTTGCGTACTCAAAGTGTAATTCCCGATCAAGGCATGGCGAGCATTTTCCAGCTCTCCTGCTGCCACCGGATGTTTCTTCAGTTCTTCCAGCTCTTGCCACATGGCTTCCAGTGATTGCGCTTCTTTGGCCGCTTCGCCCGCAATGTATGTCACGAATGCGCCGCCGTGCAAAGCGGAGAATGTTGAAGCATGGACAGTATATGCCAGCGCTTTCTTGCTTCTTAAATTCAGAAAAAGTCTGCCACCCATTCCCGACAGGATTTGTTGCAGCGCATCATAACTGGGAATTTCCCCACTTGTTGCAGGCGGACCAGAAAATCCAAGAACAAACGCAGTTTGCTTCTTGGTTCTATTCTCGACTTCCATGTGTCTCGCCGGAGCTTTCAGCGGAGCGGGCGGTTTCAAATCATCTCCCGTTTCGTTCAATCCGGCCATGCCACTTTCCAGAAGATCGAACATTTGACCGGTCTCAAAAGTTCCTACGATGGTTACAATCGCCCTCCTGCTGTTCCAAAGTCGCTTCTTCCAGCTCAGCAGTTGCTCCCGTTCCATCGCGGTCATGGTTTCTTCGAGGCCTGTTTCCGGAAGTGCATAAGGATGAGTCCCGAAAAATGCTCGATGAAAAAGTTGCATAGGACGGACAAAATTATCATCCATGTTTCTGCGAATGACGGAAATCACTTTTCCTTTTTCTGTTTCAATTTCGGTTGCAGGGAACCGGGCATCCAGAATGCAGGCAATCAAGAGATTCCACATCTCAGGAAAATATTCAGGCATGGCTTCCATTGTGAAGCCGCTGAAATCACGGTAACAATTGAATCGTGGCGGATTTCCCAGCGCATCGAAGCGGGACGCCAGTTGTTCCGCATTTAAGTCCGAAGTTCCCTTCAATGCGGCACGATGCAGCAGATGTGTGATTCCTGCATTGATAGATGATTCCTCGTTGCGTCCTCCGAGAAAAAAGATTCCTGCCGCTATAAACGGATAATGCGTGTCCGGTTGCAAAATGTAGGTAGCGTGACCCTTCCGGATCTCGGGTTCTTGCAATGTCTTCACTCTAATGGGATTCTCCCGCGGAGTGAGTAGCGCGGGCCTCTGGCCGGCGAAGTCTCGCACGCGGGACGCCCGCGCTACTTTGCCTAAATCAATTTTGTATTCGTCCACAGAAATCTCCGGTATTTCAGCATTCACATATTCGAGAACGGAGAGATTCTCCATACGGATGTATGTGGCGGCAGCTTTCACAATTTCTTCTTCCGTCACTTCCTGCATTCGGTTGATGTGTTGTTCGATTCGTTCGTACGACCCGTAGGCCTCGTAATAAGCGAGCAGCTCGGCCAGGCCCAGCGCTTCTTCTGTTTGCATCGCTTGATGCAGACGAAGTTTATTTTTGATTTTCTGGAGTTCACCGGCTGTGATTCCGTTTTCATGTAGATCAGTCAAGACAGACCAGGCGTCTTCTCCTGCGGTCCGGATTTTTTCCGCTTCCGTGATCGCAGTAAGCATGAGCAGACCAATGTTTTCATAGGCTATGTAGTAGCAGGAAGCTGAACTTGCCGAGCGTTTTCTTTCCACAAGATGGCGATGCAGGCGGGAGCTTCTTCCGCCGGACAATAAAAAGACCAAACACTCCACGACCGGTCCGTCGGGATGCAACACTCCGGGAGCGTGAAATCCCCAATGCAAGTAACTCTGCGTAGCGATTGCCTTTTTGGCGGCGTAGCGGATGCCATTCTGCGGCGGTTCTTCCGGCCCAAAATCTTTCATCAGATTGCGGTTTTTCATCGGCGATAGAAGATGATCGATGCTTTTGCGGATTTCGCGCGGATCAAATTTTCCCGTGACGGTGATAACCATATTCTGCGGTTGATAATAGCGATGGAAATAGTCGAATAGATGATCGCGTGTGTAAGACCTGAGTTGTTCAGGCGTTCCGATTCTCCAGCGCTTCATTCTGTGTTGTGTGTAAGCAAGCTGAATCAACAGCTCCTGGGAATAGGCGGAAGGATTGTCCAGTTTCCGGTTGAATTCTTCGATGACGACTTCACACTCTTTCCTCAATTCGTCTTCCGGGAAGAGAGGAGCTGCAAATGCATCGGACATGATATCCAGCGCTGCCGGCAAATTTACGGCCGGCACTTCACAGAAGTAATTGGTTTGATCGTAGCTGGTGCTCGCATTGATCATGCCGCCCAGGGCTTTCATGCGGATTCCCATCGTGCCCGGCTCAGGATAGCCGGCGGATCCCTTGAAATACATGTGCTCCAGCAGATGCGCCAATCCGACTTCCGAATCGGTTTCGCAAAAGTATCCGGCTTTGACGCAAAAATGTAGAGCGGCGGCTTCAGAATTCTCCAAAGGATGCATCAACAGAGTCAGCCCATTCGGGAAGTAAATCCTTTCGGTTTTCCTGAGCCACTCGATTATTTGTTTCATAATGAAGAGTTGAAGAAATTCTTCTTCTATTGAATTCTTCGAACAAAGATGAGAGTGCTGTCGTCTAAGGGTGGCGCCCCGCGCGTAAACTCACGAATCTGGCGCTCGAGACTGGATGCGAGATCTTCCACACCGGCGGAACGATTACCCATGATAACCTTTACGACCCCTTCTTCGCCAAATTCTTTTTCATCAGGATCCTGCGCTTCAGTAATGCCGTCTGTGTACAAAAACAGCAGATCATGTAAATCGAGGCGCATTTGCTGAGCTTTGTACTGCGCGCTTGCGATAATTCCTACCACAGGACCGCCTGCCTGGAGCAACTGGTAACCATCCGCTTTCATGCAGATCGCAGGATTGTGTCCCGCGTTAACATATTCAAAGGTGTGATTCAACGTATCGAGTTCTCCATAGAAAACAGTGATGTATTTGTTGGGGGGTGAGTTTTCAAACATCACATTGTTCAGATGAGCCATCAGCGAAGAAGGAGTTTCTTCACTTCTAACCAGGGTCCGTAGAGACGCCTGGAAGGCCGCCATTAAAAGCGCCGCACCCACTCCTTTCCCGGAAACATCCGCAATCACAATGGCCAGTTTCCCGTTTCCTTTGTCAACGAAATCATAATAATCCCCGCCGATCTCGTAGCAGGAGTGATTTACCCCGTAAATCTCGTAGTTCGGATGTACGGGATTCACCTGGGGAAGCAACCGTCTCTGAATTTGTGCTGCAACCGCAAGCTGTTCTTCGATGCGCTTCTTTTCCAGTTGTTCATCCAGAAGAAGCGAATTTTCAATTTTGACAGCAGCCATGTTGGCGATCAGAGCAATCAAGCGCAAATCAGATTGCGTGAATGTGCGACGTGAAATCA
This sequence comes from bacterium, assembly GCA_022616075.1. NCBI lineage: Bacteria > bacterium. Next base: position 11,851 of record JAKEFK010000020.1, on the reverse strand, counting down.
AGTTATCGATGTAAATCAAACCGATTACATTTTTTTCATTCCACAAAGGCACGCAAATGATCGAACGGATTCCCTGCATCTGAATGCTCTGCGCGGAACCGAATCGCGCGTCCGCCTGAGCGTCCAGTGTAAGCACCGCTTTTTGATTGCGCATGACTTCATCGATGATCGTGCGGCTGATTTGCAGGTTCTGATCCGCATGCGAATTGCGGACAACCTTCAGCTCCAACTCGCGCGGATTTTTCGGATCCAGCATGATGAGAGCTCCGCGTTCAGCCGGCACTGCTTCAAAAACGATGTCCATAATGACTTCAACAAGTTTGTCTATCGGATAATGAGTGATCAGTGTGGCCGCGGCCTGTTGCAATGCGGGCCACAGATTTTCCCCGGCGCCAACCGGCGTGATGCCGGAAATCGCTTCCTCGGTGTACCTGCGAATATTCAGCTCGTCGGTATCGATCATGAACGTTGCTTCCATGCCGAGAGCCGGAGCGGTGTCCCGGACTTCTACACGCTCGGAAATCGGAGAGAGATAGCGGATGGTAATCTCCCCCAGTTGAATGACATCTTCATTCTTGAGAGCAGATGCCTGGCGAATCCGGATCCCGTTCAAAAAAGTTCCATTCCGGCTGCCCGTATCTTCCACGAGGTACTTGTTATCCTTTTTGACGATTCGCGCGTGGTGGCGAGACAGGGATAGGTTATTGAAGGTGAGATCGTTTGCCGAAGAGCGTCCGATGGTGAACGCTTCCTTGGTAAGGTCTACTTCAAACGGTTTTTCGTGCTTTTGTTCAACCCGCAGTAACGGCATCAAATCCCCACAATCAAACCCGATCGGTGAACGCATAACATTATAACTATTTCACCTCAGTTTTGTCATTTGGAACCGCTGGCAAAGTAGCGCGGACGTCTCGTCTGCGGAGCGCCACAGGCGGGACGCCTGTGCTACTTTGTTTAGCGTCTAAACTAATCCCATTGCTTTTTTGGCGAGTAGGAGTGTCTCACGTGCTTCTTCCTGGGCTCGCTGGCTGCCGGTGCGGAGCAGTTCCTCGATTTTTCCCGGTTCCTGCTCAACTGCTTTGCGGCGTGCCCGAATGGGATCAAGGAAACGATTCAGCGCTTCTGCCAGACGCTTTTTTACTTCCACATCCCCGACTTTGCCCTGAATGTAACGCTCTTTTAGTTCAGCGACTACCGATTTGTTGTCATTGAATGCATCGTGATACTGAAACACAGGATTTCCTTCCACATGTCCCGGATCGGTCGCGCGCAGTCGGGTTGGATCCGTGTACATCCGCATCACTTTCTTCGTTACTGTTTCCGCATCATCCGAAAGGTAAATGGCATTGTCCAGAGACTTGCTCATTTTTGCTTTGCCGTCAGTTCCCATTAAGGTGGGAACTTCTCCGATCATCGTTTCCGGAATTGGAAAGACTTCTCCATAAAGGGAATTGAAACGCGTTGCAATCTCCCGCGTAACTTCAAGATGTGATGCCTGATCCTTCCCGACGGGAACGAGATGGGAACGCACCATAAGAATATCGGCTGCCTGCAAAACAGGGTAAGTGAGAAGCCCGAGTGTTGCGGCGTCAAAGTTTGCTGCCTGCATCTGTTCCTTCAAAGTCGGAACACGCTGCAACCGGGGCACGGTGACGAGCATCGAAAAGAGCAGGGTCAACTCAGCAACTTCGGGAACGAGTGACTGCAAATAGATCGTTGTTTTATCGGGATCGATCCCAACGCTCAGATAATCACAGACAAGTTCATGAACGTTCTCAGAGATATTGGGTATCCGGTCGTAGTGTGTGGTGAGCATGTGCAGATCGGCAATGATGAAAAAGCAGTCGTATTCGTATTGAAGTCTTACTCGATTCGCTAAAGTGCCAACATAATGGCCGAGATGCAGTTTACCGGTGGGGCGATCCCCGGTCAGGATCCTTTTTTTCATAATTCTAGTTCCAAAGTAATGAGCTATGAGTAATGAGAATTCCGGGCCATGGTCTCATTGCTCATGACTCATTGCTTTGGCACTTCTTACGAAAAGATTGTAACAGGGATGAAGGTCAGGATGAACACGATGGCGGCCACAATTCCCCAGATCACGCGGGCGAAGCCGATTGGTTCGTCATCATTCATAGTGGGAGGATGCCGGAAGCCGGAAAACAATTTCAACACAAGAAGCATTCCGCTGAAGAAAAGCCATTGAAATCCCGCCATGGGAGAGCGCGTGAAGCCATATGCTGCAAGGCCGAGCAGGCCTCCCCAAAAGAGCCAGGTAATTTTGTGCGCGTGTCTTCGAAACAGAGAATAAGAAATATGTCCGCCATCGAGTTGCGCAATGGGAATCAAATTCAGACTTGTCGCGAGGCACGCAAACCAGGCTGCAAATCCAACTGGATGAAGCATTCGATCCATAGAATCCGGCGCGAAGAGCTTAAAAATCAAAGGATCACCCAGATAAAGTTGTCCCGCCGTAGCGGCAGTCTTTGGGACCAGCGGACTCCAATGAATCCCCAGATATATAAAAGGAAGCGCTACGAAAAAACCGGCCAAAGGTCCAGCGATTCCAACATCAAAAAGGGAGCGACGGTTCGGAAAGGGAGCGCGAATGCGGATCAGAGCGCCAAAAGTGCCTGTTCCAACAATCGGTGCCGGCAAAAAGAACGGCAGGGTCGCATTGATACCGTAGTAACAACAGGCCAGATAATGCCCCATTTCGTGGCACAACAGTATGAGCATGATCGCAAAGGAGTAGCCGATTCCTTTGTAAAGCAGTGCAGGATTTGCAAAGACCTGCTGCAGAAAAGTAATGGGGTCCGGCGCCGCTCCGCTGGTTTCGTGGAGAAGCATCCAGTAGGCCCCCCAGAAAAGCGTGGTGAGAACGGTCAGCAAGAAGAGAGAAGCGTGAAGAAAATAGCGCTGCGATGGCGCCGCCGAATAATCAATCGCTCCAGAAAAAATCCGTTCAGACATCGTAACTAATTTAAGTTTTTAACGCAAAGAAGCAAAGCAAAGATTTGTAGTGGCAGAGCATTGTCCGTAGTAATCGTTTGAACTTCTTTGGGCAATGGAACTCTGCGCCAGCATGCATCCTTATTTTGCCGAGACAATGCTCTGCTAGCTCCCGCGGAGTTGCAGAGCATTTGCGCGCAGTATTTATGTGGCTCAATGGCAGATAAGTGAGAGAACAGGTTTATTTCACAAAACTATGGCAAATACTCTGCCATTACCACTTCACGGGATATTTTGCAGATTCTTGCCCGGCTTGAAGCGGATTGTTTTGCCGGGTGGAATTTCAACTTCCTCTTTTGTGCGCGGGTTCCGTCCGATTCCGCGCTTGCGGGGTTTCACCTGGAAGACGCCGAAACCTCTCAGTTCGATCCTGCGACCATCCGTCAGAGCCTCACGCAGCGACTCGATCGCGGCATTCACAGCCCGTTCGGCCTGTGTCTTTGTGATTTTTGTTTCCTTGGCGACTATGTCGACCAGATCTGCTTTTATCATTTGGGAAGCATATTATGTCAGCCACATTTTCAAAAGTCAACTCATTGTAAAACAACAGCTTAGTGGCTATTGCTGGAACCCGAATTGTGGCGGTGACGACTTCCCTTCATCGATGGTTCCGTACTTGGATTCATATTTAGAAACGTTATCAAGGATGGCATTTCCCAGTCTTTTCGCATGTTGGGGGGACACAATAATTCGAGCGAGTAATCTTGCCATCTGCGTATTCGGTAGAAGCGCAAAAAAATCAATCCAGAATTCTTCTGGCGTGTGGACCACCTGCGCCATCGTTGAATATTTTCCCTGCAAAGTGGCTTCGTCCGCCTGTACCTGTATATCAATTCGCTTCTCTTCCATTATTCCTCCTGTAGGATCTAACCGCCAAGACGCCAAGGCGCCAAGCAAATCAGAAGTTAATTCTAACTTATCCTGCTTCTAACCGGTATGTTAAACTCAAAAAAGACGATGCGTTTTCTCTATGCCTTTCTATACACTTGCGCCTTTTTCCTTGCTCTGCCTTATTTCCTGGTTGCAGGTCTGGTTCGTGGAAAGTATCTTTCCACGGTCTGGCAGAGATTCGGTAATATCCCATGCCGTAGCGATGTTCCTTCCATCTGGATTCATGCGGTCAGTGTCGGCGAGTTTCTCGCGTGCAAAACGCTGATCCGGAGAATTCAGAAGCTCGCGCCCGGTATTCCGGTTTTCGTGTCAACGACGACGCTTACGGGGCAGAAACTGGCGCGGCAACTCCTGCCCGAAGCTGCCTTCTATTTCCCTTTTGATTGGAGCTGGTGCATCCGCAAAGTTTTTCGAAGCCTCGAACCGAAAGTCGTGTTCGTCATGGAAACGGAAATCTGGCCGAACTTTCTCTGGACAGCGCAAGCAGCCGGTATCCCCGTGATCTTGATCAACGGCAGACTCTCGGACCGGTCTATTGCCCGGTACAGGTTGGTAAGGAATGTGCTCCCAAAATTTACCGAAAGCTGGATGCAGACCGAGGAAGACGCTCAGCGGATGAGATCGCTGGGAGCGGACTCTGTTCACGTAATGGGAAATCTTAAATACGATCTTCAATCTCCCGTTCCAACGAAAGAGCTCTCTTCGGTGATTACGTCATGGAAGAAGCTGAACCTGCTCTGGATCGCCGGAAGCACCATGTCAGGGGAAGAAGATTTGGTTCTGGATGTATTCATGAATCTAAAGCATGAATTTCCTTTGAAATTGCTGATCGCTCCTCGCCATCCCGAACGTTTTTCAGAGGTTGCCGATGTGGTGTCTGGCAAAGGATTAGAGGTTACTTTGAGAAGTCACGGTAAGACTGAAAACACCGATGTAATGATTCTGGATACGATTGGCGAACTGGCCGGTGCCTATCAATTTGCGGATATCGTGCTCATCGGCGGAACGTTGCTGAAAACGGGTGGGGGGCATAATCCAATCGAGCCCGCTTATTTTGGAAAACCAATCATCGCAGGACCCAATTTTTCAAACTTCCGCGCCGTCGTTCAAGATTTTCAGAAGAAAAACGCAATTCTAATCACGGATCAATTGCTTGCCGGCATGAGAGATTTATTGCAAAACGTTGAGAAACGATTCCGGTTGGGCGAAGCTGCCAGGACGATTGTAGAGGAGAATGCAGGAGCGACCGATAAAGTGCTGGATGTGCTTACACGGGTTCTGGAGCAGCGAGCGCCCGCGGTGCTTGGCTAGGAATGTTCTGGAGCCGGCTGCGAAATTACCTGTATGACAGAAGCATTCTAAAATCGGTACGCGCGCCATGTTTTGTGATTAGCGTTGGAAACTTAACCTGGGGAGGAACAGGTAAAACTTCACTCGTAGAGACGTTGAGTCGTTTTTTGATCTCACAAGGACGTCGACTTGCGATCGTGAGTCGCGGGTACCTTCGCGCTTCAACCGGTCCCAAACTCATATCCGACGGTTCCAGCTTGAAATGTTCCTGGAAAGAGAGTGGAGATGAAGCTTATCTTCTGGCTACTACGGTACCACAAGCGATCGTTGCTGTGGCACAGGAAAGATCCGATGCTTTTCCTATACTTGCTTCGTTTTCTCCCGGTGTGATAGTACTGGACGATGCATTCCAGCACAGACAGATCGCGCGCGACCTGGATCTTGTGTTGATTGATGCAAGCGAAGACATCACCGCTCAAAAAGTCATTCCCTTTGGCAAATTGCGCGAAGAAACCCGTTCGCTCAAGCGGGCCGATGCGGTTGTCCTGACGCACTCAAATCAGATGCATGCTGCGACAAAAGAATGGATTTCTCGAAACGTGCAATGTCCGGTTTTCCATGCGAACTATTTGCCGAACTTCGATGTGCCGCTTGCGGGGAAAAAAGTTGCTGCTTTCTGCGCAATCGGATCCCCTCAACATTTTTATAGACTTCTGTTTGAACAGGGCGCTGAGCTTGTCGCAGCAAAATCTTTTCGCGATCATCACGTCTTCACGCGTGAGGAAATCGAAGAATTCCGCATGGAAGCGACGCAGAAAGGAGCCGAGTTCATGTTGACCACCGCCAAGGACGCCGTGAGAATAGATCCGGAATGTTTCGATCCTTCTCTAAAGGTGATCCGTGTAAAATTGCAGATAGCTGAAGAAGCCTTATTCTTTGAATTCTTGAACAAAGCAATGCATCGAGAAAAAGCGTAATGTGTTATGGAACCGGTTTCCTCCCCCTTATGAAGGGGGAGGCGAGGTGGGGGTTGGGAATATATCCAACCTCCCCCCTAACCCCCTCCTTCATAAGGAGGGGGAGTCCAAGCATCGTACTTACTCAATGAAACTGCGGTATCAATTCGAGCGATTTGCATTCTGGTTGGCTTGTCAGCTGGCGCGAATTCTGCCTCGCGACGCTTTTCTTGCGCTTGGAAGATTTATGGGTCGTTTCATTTATCGATTGGATGCGCGGCATCAAAAAATTGGGGTGAGCAATTTTCGTTCGGCATTTCCGGATTCGACCCGGGAAGAAGCGGAAGCAACAATTCGCAAATGTTATGAATTTTTCTCTGCCTATCTATTCGATATGCTCACATGTTTTCCGTCTTTGCCATCGGATCGCGTGGATAAGTTTGATATTGAAGGGATGGAGCACGTTGAAGCTGCGTATAAAAGCGGGAAAGGAGTCATTTTTTTCGGCGGTCATTTTGGAGCGTGGGAGTTGATGGCGCTCGCACAGGGAGCCAGCGGTTTTCCGTTGGGTCTTGTTGTGAGACGCCTGGATAATCCTTATCTGGAGCGTTTGTTGGAAAAACTTCGCGTGAGCACGGGGAACTACATCATCGATAAAAATCAGGGATTCCGGCCAATGCTAAAAGCGCTGCGAGAAGGTGGAGGACTGGCCGTATTGATGGATCAAAACGTCAGAACCGATGATCGCGTTTTCGTTGAGTTTTTTGGAAAGCCTGCTTCCACAACTCCTTCCGTGGCTCTTTTGAAATTAAAAACCGATGCTGTGTTGATTCCGGTTTCCGGTCATGTTCTTCCAGGAAATCGTTATCACTTTGTTTACGGGGCTCCTGTGGAAGTTCCAACTTTTGGTGACCGGCAGGAAGACGTTCGGCGCATCACGCAAGAATGCACTCGCGTGATTGAAGCAAATGTTCGAGCACATCCGGAGTGCTGGCTCTGGATGCACCGGCGTTGGAAAACGCAGCCGGAGGAGCCGGCTCTCACATGAAAAGAGCAATTTTCCTGGACCGGGACGGAACACTCATTCAAGAAGTTGGATATCTCCGCATGCTCGAAGATTTGCGGTTCACACCGCGTGCCGCGGAAGCCCTCCAGACGTTTGCAAGCCTCGACTATTTAAACATTGTGATCACGAATCAATCCGCAGTTGCGCGAGGCCTCCTCAGTCCGAAGGTCCTGAACAAAATTCATCAGAAACTCAAGACCATGGCAAAAGAGGAAGATGCCACAATACATGACATCTTCTATTGCCCGCATTTTCCCGAAGGTCGCGTTCCTCCTTATAATATTGAGTGTCAGTGCCGGAAACCGAAAGCGGGGATGCTGGAACAAGCGGTCGCAAAACACCACATTGATTTGCAGCATAGCATTCTGATTGGGGACAAGGTATGCGATCTGGAGCTTGGAAAAAATGCAGGCCTGCGAACGGTGCTGGTTCTTACCGGCTATGGGCCTCAAACGAAAGAGGAGTGGACTGAACCGGTGGAATGTTTTCCGAATCTATACGAGTTTTCAAAGAGTCTTGCTGCTGAAGAGAGATTGCTGTGAGTGAGCCCGCGATCGTTCTGCAAAATGTTTCCAAGAAATATGGAGAATTCCCAGCGGTAAAAAATTTGAATCTCACAATTCAACGCGGGGAAATCTTTGGATTTGTGGGGCCCAATGGCGCCGGCAAAACAACAACGATCCGGATAATCACCGGTCTTGCCTATCCCACGCAAGGTAAATTGACAATTCATGGAATGTCCTATGGCCGCCACGATCTGCAAATTAAGAGGATCATGGGATACATCCCGGACCGTCCTTATCTGTACGAAAAACTCACCGGACGCGAATACATGGAGTTCATTCGGGGAATTTTCAGCATCAATGGAGAGCCGGACCAGGTGGATCGCTATTTGTCGGTTTTTGATTTGACCAATTGGTCCGATGAGCTGGTCGAAAGTTACTCTCACGGTATGAAACAGCGCCTTGCTTTTGCCGGCGCTCTGCTTCACAACCCGGAAATTCTGGTCGTGGACGAGCCGATGGTGGGTTTGGATCCAAAAGGGATCAGACTCATTAAAGATCTTTTTCGGGAACTTTCGAAGAAAAATGTTGCTATCTTCATAAGCACTCATAACCTGGAACTGGCCGAACAGGTCTGTCATAACATCGGGATTATTTTTGAAGGGCAGCTGCTCGTGAGCGACAACATTGCCGGACTCCGCGCAAAAGCATCACTACCGGAATCAAGACTGGAAGATATTTTCCTCCGGCTCACCACTGAGGAAATTCGTTGACCGGAATTCTCGGGCTGGGTAATTTGCTTGGTCTATACTACAAGTCAGCCCGCCACTATCTGGTGCCGTTTCGATGGGGAAAATATCTAGCCATTTTCGGGATCGTGGCGCTCGGGGTTTCGTTACTGACGCTTGAGTTCTACGGCTTCCGGAAAGTTTTTCAATATATGAGCTCGCTCGAAGAATTCTCCTTGCTCTTCGTTCAATTCTTACTGGATCGCCTGTTCGGCCTTATTTTCCTGATCAGCTATTCCATGATCTTTATGAGCAGCATGATCAACGGTCTTTCCTGTTTTTTTCTATCTAAAAAGCTTCCTTTTCTTTTTACTTTGCCGATTCCAAGAAAAAGAATTCTCGCTGTGCAATTTATGGAGAACTGGGGGACGAGTTGCTATTTGATTGTTCTGTTCCTGTTCAGCTTTCTGCTTGCTTACGCAAATTCCTTTCATTTGAGCTGGCAGCAACACCTGTTGTTTGCCGTCCTGCTTTTGCTCTTTACTCTTTCGCCCGTTGCTCTTGGTAGCGCGGCTGTTGTTGCTTTGATCCGGTTTTTCCCTGTTCGCAGAATTCATCAGCTGGTCACTTTGTTTGCGTGTGTCTTTCTGGGCGCGCTGATGATTTCCATCCGGATGATGAAACCGGAGCGTCTGTTGAATCCAACCACAACTGACGATTTTGTGACGCTGATCAAAGACCTTACGATCCCTTCGATGAGCTATTTGCCGAGCGCCTGGACCAGCAGCGCAGCCGTTTACGGACGCGGATCGGCTGTGATCTATTTGCTTGTTTTTACTGTGGCGACGCTGTCGATTCTCGCGCTCTCTTTGAGAGCTTTCTACAGTAAAGCATTTATTTTTTCCCAGGAAAGCCGTTCGCTCAGAGGGAGGCCTGTTTCAAAAAGACTGACTCAAAAACCGGCGGGCCACCCGTCCTTTGCACTGATTCGAAAAGACCTGCGATTATTTCTGCGCGATGCGACTCAATGGTCGCAGCTCCTGTTGCTGGCCGCGCTTGTAATTGTTTATTTGCTGAACATCAAAAATCTCGCTATTCAACTTCCCATGGTCCGGTGGATCGTGTCTTTCATCAATCTCGGCCTCGCCGGATTTGTCCTCTCTGCATTGAGCGTGCGTTTTTTGTTCCCATCAGTTTCCATGGAAGGCAGATCTTTCTGGATCGTTCGAACACTTCCGGTCTCGTTTCGAAGCGTGTTATGGTGCAAGTATCTGATTTTTTTTCCTCCTTTCCTTTTCTTCTCGCAAATGCTCGTTTACTTTTCTAACAGGATCCTTCAAGTGCCGGACTTTTTTTTGTATCTTTCGATGGCGAATATTTTCGCTGTCTCCTTTGCATTGACTGGTTTCGGTATCGGCATCGGCGCGCTGATTCCAAATTTTAAAAGCGATAATCCTTCCCAGATCGCTGTCGGTCCGGGTGGTGTTCTTTATATGTTTCTGAGTTTTGTTTATTTGTCGCTGATGTTCGGGATTCAGGTGCGGCCGGTTTGGTACCACATCATGAACCGCACAAGTGAGATTCGCACGGAGCTGTATATTCTTGCGGCTATTTTGCTAACACTGGTTGTCGGATTGCTGCCGTTGGAATTGGGCGCGCGAAGATTGGCAAAGCGTGAATATGCCTGATAACAAAGTACCGCGGGCGTCTCGCCTGCAGATGAATCGTTATTCCCGACAGGAGCTTTTTCCCGGCATTGGCAAGGAAGGGCAGAGCAAGTTGCGCGCTGCAAATGTAACCATCGTTGGATGTGGCGCGCTCGGTTCGCTTCAAGCGGAAGTTTTATGCAGGGCAGGGATCGGAAGCATTCACATTATCGATCGTGACTTTGTGGAACACTCGAATCTGCAACGCCAGGCGCTTTTTACGGAGGAGGATGTAAAGAACCTGGTCCCCAAAGCGGTGGCCGCGCGAAATCAGCTGCAAAGAATCAATCAGGATGTGCTGGTGAAAACTGATGTTTCCGATCTGAGTCCGGACAATATCGATTTGCTCTCTGGAGCAAATCTGATTCTGGACGGCACCGATAATTTTTCGACGCGATACCTGATCAATGATTTTGCGTGGAAGAATCAAATTCCGTGGATCTATGGCGCTTGTGTGAGCTCCAGCGGAGTTGCGTGCGCGTTTATTCCGGATTCCTTTCCCTGTTTACGATGCCTTTTTGAAAACGAGCCGCCACCTGGAACAGCGCCCACCTGCGATACCGCAGGCATTATCTGGCCGGCCGTTGGAACCGTTGTGGGTTATCAGATTGCTGCCGCTTTCAAAATTTTGACCGGGGCAGAACAGCTCCCGGAGATTTTGCAGTTGGATGTATGGGATAACGAGTATCGGACTGTGTCGCTCGAAAAAGCGAAACGGTCGAATTGCGCCACGTGCGGTCTGCGCGAATTTCCATCTCTTGCGCAGAGTTCGGGATTTGACACTTCTCTTTGCGGTAGAGATGCTGTGCAAATTAAGCCCGCGCAAAAGGCGCATTTGGATCTGCAAGAGATCCATGACCGCTGGAGCAGGACAGGTGAATGCATCATGAATCCATTCCTTGTGAAACTGGTTTTGCCGGAAAATGAAATCGTGCTGTTTCCCGATGGACGCGCAATCATTAAAGGAACGGTCGATATTGCGCGTGCCCGCGATCTGTATGCAAAATATGTCGGTTCGTAAAACTTTGCACTTTTGCGTCATTGCGTTATCTCTATGCTTTTCCTTTTCTGTTTTTGCTCAAACCGATCACAACGGAAAAACAGAGCGTGATGTCGATTCCTACAAGCTGTCTCCGGAGCGCTATGAACAGGCTATCGAATACGCGCGGATAAGATACATTCGTTACTTTGTCAGCGCAGGTTACGGTTTGATCTTCGTGTGGCTCTTTTTGCGCTACCGTGTTGGTCCACGTTTTCGAAACTGGGCGGAGAGCGTTTCGCGGTTTCGATTTGTCCAGGTTGCTATTTTTACTCCGTTGTTGATTGGCGCCTTGACTCTTCTTACTTTACCGTTGGACGTTCATGGCCACTATCTATCGATGAAGTATCAACAGTCGATTCAAGGATGGCCTTCCTGGTTCTGGGATTGGACGAAATCTTTTCTCATAAGCGCGTCTGTTGCCGCGCTGGTGGTTTGGATCCTGTATGGCGTGATCCGGCGGAGCCCAAAAGCATGGTGGTTTTACTTCTGGCTTGCGTCCCTTCCTTTGATTTTCTTTTTCCTTTTCATCACTCCCCTGGTCATTGATCCGCTCTTTTTCAAATTTGAACCTTTGGACAGGAAAGCCCCACAACTTGTGGACGAAATTGAAAAGGTCGTGCAGAGGGGAGGGCTTCAGATTTCGCGCGATCGCATGTT
>JAKEFK010000019.1 GCA_022616075.1 bacterium | reverse complement strand
CGGTATTCTTTCCGGCTCTTCGAGCCATCCGCACAGATCCACTTGCCGTTCTTCGCAACTCGTAGGGCGAGCTTGGCGACTTGGCGTCTTGGCGTTTAAACTATAGGCCATGATTCGAGCCATCCAGAAAAAAATTGAAACGTCTTTGAGGGATGCTCTCAGGAAACTCTATCAACTCGAAGACCCGGCGATTCCCGAGTCCGCTTATCCGGACGCGAGCATGGGGGATCTATCGAACACCATTGCATTAAAGCTTGCGAAAACACTTCGAAAGAATCCAAAAGTGATTGCTGAAGAGATTGCATCAGCCCTTCCGCAAATTCCTGAGATCGAAAAGGTTGAGGTTGCAGGAAATGGCTACCTGAATTTCCGGTTAGACCGCACGGTCGTTGCGCAGGAGTTGTATCAAAACCGGCCGGTAGCTGAGCCGTTGTTGCCCGGAAAAGTGATTGTGGAACACACCAACATCAATCCCAATAAAGCTGCTCATGTGGGACATCTGAGAAATGCGTGTCTGGGAGATGTTCTTGTTCGGCTACTTGAATTCTACGGAAGGAAAGTGGAAGTGCAGAATTACATTGACGATACCGGAGTGCAGCTGGCCGATGTGGTTCTGGGATTTCAACGCAAGGATTTGTCGATCAACGATCTCCCCCAGATCAAAGAAAAGATTGATTACTACTTCTGGGATTTATACGCCGAGACGCATCACTGGATTGAAGAGTCACCGGAGAACCGGGTCTTTCGTGAGAATACCTTGAAAGCAATGGAAGAACGGCAAGAGCCTACATTCAGTTTGTCACAGGAGATTGCAAGACGCATCATCCTTTCGCATCTTCAAACGATGTTCCGTCTTGGAATTACTTATCAGCTCCTCCCGCACGAAAGTGACATCATCGGACTCCATTTCTGGCAGAAGACCTTTGAGCTTTTGAAGGAAAAGGGCGCCATTGTAAAAGTGGAGGAAGGGAAAAACAAAGGCTGCTGGATCATGAGTTTATCAGGCAGTGAAACGTTCGATGACATGCAAAATCCCGACAAAATCATTGTGCGATCCAACGGCACGGTTACTTATGTCGGGAAAGACATCGCGTATCAGCTCTGGAAGTTCGGTCTGCTCGGTTTGGATTTTCAATACAAAATTTTTGACAGGAATCCGGATGGTTCCGTAATCTGGACCACCAGCACTTCAGATGGCGATCCGGGCGCGCCATCTTTTGGAGGAGCCGACACAGTTTACAATGTAATCGACCAGCGCCAGTCCTATTTGCAAAAAGTTGTCGCGCAGGGATTGCAGTTACTCGGATATCTGGAACAGGCAAGCCGTTCGATTCATTTTTCGTACGAAATGGTGACGCTTTCGCCAAAAACAGCAGCCGAACTTGGCTTTACGCTTTCCGCAGAAGAACAACAGAAAGCATTCGTGGAAATGTCAGGACGCAAAGGCCTCGGAGTCAAAGCCGATGATCTGCTGGATCGTCTGGAGGCGCGCGCGCTCGAAAGGATCTTACCGCTTTATCCTGAGCTACCTGAGGAAGAAAAAAGTTCGCTGGCAAAAATCATCGCCGCCGGAGCGCTTCGCTACTTCATGCTCCGGTACACGCGAAATACACTCATCACGTTTGATATGGATGAAGCGCTCAACTTTGAAGGAGAGACAGGCCCTTACCTTCAGTATGCGATGGTGCGGTCGCAAAGCATTTTTCGTAAACTCTCGGAGCGCGGCTTTAATGTTTCCTCACGTCCTGCGGAAGACTACCTGCAGTCGCTAAAGCTTCTGGGCGGAAAGGATGAGGAGAGTGAGGATTCCTGGAAAATGATTCTGGAGATCATCAAGATGAAAGACATTATCGCGGTGACTCTACGATCGCTCGAAATTTCTTATTTCGCAAAGTATGTTTTCCAGCTCGCTCAGGCTTTTAACAATTACTATCACAAATATTCCATTCTTCATGAGCCGGACGAACACAAGAAGCTTCTTCGCATCGCGGTCGTGGATTTGTTTCGTTCCGCGATGGAAATCAATCTAAGACTGCTTGGAATTCCGGTCCCCGCCAGGATGTAGACGTGCCGGATCCTTCCCTGGAACAGATTCTCGCACTTGTTCGAATCAGCAGTTGTGTGGCCCTTCGCAACGAACCGGGATTGCGCAAAGAATTTCAGGAAGCCTTGCAAGGAGGCCTGCCCATCACGCAGATCCGGGAAGCCGTATTACAAACCTATTTGTTTGCCGGATATGCAGCCACAATTAACGCTTTTATACTTTTGAACGATCTGGCACCCGGCAATACTGAATTCTTACGCGAAGAATCCGCGTCATATGAACATTGGCAACGGCGCGGAGAGGAACTTTGCCAGAAAATCTATGGTTCACAATATGAAAAGTTAGTTCAGAATATGAAACAACTCCATCCGGATCTGTCCGACTGGATGATTCAGGAAGGATACGGCAAAGTCTTATCGCGGCCCTTCCTTTCGCCGGTTGTGCGTGAGCTATTGATCGTAGCGATGACCGCGGTCTTGCAGGTCGAACGCCAGTTTTACTCGCACGTGCGCGGAGCTTTGAACGTGGGTGCTTCACCGCAACAAGTCTCTTCGGTGTTTGAAGAAGTGCAGCCTTACATTGAAGAAGATACCTATCGGCGTTTTAAAGTCATTCTGACTCGGGTGACAAATCAATGATCACACGGCGTGAGTTTCTGCATGGTGCCGCTGCAGCCGCCGCAACACTTGCATTTCGAGGCGTTCGAGCCGAAGAGTCCCGAAAAGAGGTGCTTGTTTTGGGCGCCGGTCTTGCTGGTTTGGCTGCGGCATATGAACTGAACAAATCAGGTTTTGGTGTGACAGTATTAGAAGCGCGATCGCATCCAGGCGGTCGTGTTCGTACGTATCGCGATCCTTTTTCGGATGATCTGTATGCTGAAATGGGCGCCGAATATGTAGATGCATCTGATGAATACGATCATCGTTACTGCAAAGAATTCGGACTTCAAGTGCTTACCGCAAAGCTCTATGATGGTATTTTTGTTCGCGGTCAAAGATTCAGGATCGAATCTTTCAAGAAATTGCGGGAATCGCTCCCATTCAAAGGGACGCGCCCGGGCGTTCTTTTCGGCCAGGAAATGCAGTATACGAAAAGATTGCTGGAAAAAATTACTGATGCGAAAGTCCTGCCGCCGGAGATTCTCAAACTTGACCAGCTCTCTGTCGCCGATTTATTAACTCGCGAAGGCGCACCGAAGGATGTCATCGATCTGTACACTTACCTTAATGCAACAGAAAGCACCGCGCTTCCGGAACAGATGTCCGCTCTCACGATGGTTCGGAGTCACCTCCAACAATCTGATTTTAGTGAACAACAAAATGAGGGACGCATTTTGGGAGGAAACGATCAGTTGCCAAAGGCGTTTGCGAAAGCTCTATCGACTAAAATCCATTATCAGCGCCCCGTTCGCAAAATTGCTCACAATGCTGACGGCGCTGAGGTCTGGTTCGAGGAACAGGGACAGGTCCACGCCATTCGCACACCCTGGTTGGTGATTGCCATCCCATTCAAAGTGCTGCGAGAAATTGAAATCATTCAATCCTTCTCAGAGAGCAAAATGAAATGCATTCAAGAGCTCTCCTATGGACAGGTAATGAAGATCGCCATGCAGTACAAAAATCGCTTTTGGAATGAGCAGGGAAGTCTCGGTCAGAGAGTTTTTACAGACACTCGACTTCGCCGAATCTACCATATGTCTATCGATCAACCGGGCCCGCGTGGAATCCTGATGTCTTTTACTGCCGGTGACGACGCCAAAAAACTGGGAACCTTAAGCGAAAGTGAAAGGATGGCTGTCAGTCTCCAGGAGATTTCTAAAATCTGGCCTGAAGCGGGGCGCAACTTTGAAGGCGGTATCACTAAATATTGGAATGAGGACCCCTGGATCAAAGGAAGTTACTCGTTTACAGGTGTTGGACAGGATATCGATTTTCTTGAGCTCGCACGCAGACCTGAAGGGCGTGTATTCTTTGCAGGTGAACATACCTCTCCGTTTCGTGCCTCCATGAACGGTGCCATCGAATCCGGCGTTCGTGCCTGTGAAGAAATCAAAGCCAGCCTGCGAGTCTAAACTTCTTTTCTTGCCGGGCTTTCTACTTGAGCAGCGCGTTTGTGCCAAAGCGCAAGGATTACGCAACTGGTGATGGCTTTGACGAGTGCATCGCCCGCATGGATTGCAAATAGCTTCACAGGATATCCCTCGTGAATCACCGAGCCGATGAGCACGAAACCCTGAAAGCCGATCCAAACCAGAAGAGCGAGTTTCAACGCGCCCCCTACGCTCTGGATGTCAAGACGCAGAATGAAATACGCGAAAATGTATGCAACCACGAAACAACGTACGATTTCTGCGATCAATTCACCAGGCGATGGGGTACCGGCTGAGGTGGCTCCGGGCTGGATGCCGCGCAGAGCGAAATACAGGTTCCCGAAGAGTAAGGGGCTATACCAAAGCGCGCCTATCAAAAAGCATACGACTGCCACTACACCAACGGCCGAAAATTTCACTCTGCTCATGATCCACCTCTGTCCTTCTCATTTTAGTATATGATCTTTTCCTCCACCCCGGGCAACCACCTTTCGAAAACGTAATGATCGTGAAAGTTACGGGCAATCCTGGCGTCTCATACTCTCTAATTGAGTAGAAACACTAGGAGGAAACTAAGATGAAAATGACAGGACTTAACGTCAGCCTGATGCTGATCGCAACCATTTTTTCAATTGCAGTCTTTGCCTTTGGTACGGAACTTTCGGCGGGTGATTCCAGTTCGAACGCAAAAGTACCTTTCAAGGCTGCGAAACTGATTATCGAGTTTAACTCAACGGCCGAAGATATAGGAGTTCAAATGTTCCTGGATGCAGATCCGTGGAAGACCATCAATATCATTGGCCCGAATGGAAAACTCATCTTCGAAGTGGATGGGCGGACGAATGTGAGAAAGCTTGGAATGACTGAGCTCTTCTTCGAAAGCCACGAACCTTCGATCAATGATCTCTCGGTCCCGGAGTTTCTCGCGCTGTTTCCGGAAGGGGATTACAAATTTATCGGCAGAAATACGGAGGGCGACACGGTGGTGGGCACGGTACCGTTCAGTCATAGATTTCCGGATGGTCCCTCGATTATCGGCCCGAAGAAAAAAGATCGAGTTGATCCTGAGAATACTGTAATCCGTTGGGATCCGGTTGTAACTCCTGCCGGAATTCAGATTGTTCAATACCAGGTGATCGTTGAAGGAGGAGAACCTTTGCGCCATTTTGATGTTTTTGTTCCGGGTACTGCCACGAGCTTGACGGTTTCGCCGGAGTTTCTGGAATCGCGCACAAAATACATTTTTGAGGTTTTGGCAATCGAGGCAAACGGCAATCAGACAATCTCTGAAGGTGAATTCAAGACAAAGTAGATTTCTGTGAATCAATTCAGCAAAGTAGCGCGGACGTCTCGTCTGCGCCAGCTCGCAGGCGGGACGCCTGCGCTACTTTGTTTGAACGCATCCTCGTCTGCGCCAGCTCCAGGCGGGACGCCTGCGCTACTTTGTTTGAACACATCCCTCATGAGCTATTCTATGAGCGATGGTTCTTCGTGATTTCCTTTCCTTTGATCGTCATTCCAAGCGCGTTGCTGTAATCGAACAGTCTCCCTTTCGCGCGCGCAAATACACCTACGCTGAAATGGAACAAGGCCTCAGCAATGTTGCGGCGTCTTTTCAAGAACACGCTCTGCAGGAAGGGGACAAGGTCATCCTGTGGGGTGATAACAGCGCTCGATGGATGATGACGTTTTACGCGTGTCTTCTATTGAAGATTGTTGTGGTTCCCATAGATGCGTCCTTTTCTCGCGATTACGTAGAGAAAATAAGGAAAATTACAAACGCGAAACTCGTTTGCAGCGATGAGGAAGGGAGCGACTGGAATGCATGGCTGAAAGAAGCTGGAAAATCCCCTGCATGGCCGGCTTCCGATCCACATAAGGATACTTTGCTCGAAATTATTTTTACGTCCGGCACAACGGGAGAGCCGAAAGGCGTGATGATCACGCATGGAAATCTGCTTGCCAATCTGGTACCCATCCATGAGGAGTATCAAAAATACAAGAAGTTCGCCGCGCCCTTTTCACCGCTGAGATTTGTCCACTTGATTCCACTAAGCCATTTATTCGGTCAGGTGATGGGACTCTTCATTCCGCAGATGCTGGCAGGCACGCTGGTTTTCACATCCGCTGCGGCTTCTCAAATCGTACAAACGGCGAAAACGCATCGTGTATCCGTGATCGTTTGCGTTCCGCAGGAGTTGAGCCTTCTGCGGAAGTATGTTGCGAAGAAGTATGAAGTGAAACCAATGAGCAGCGAAAAGAAGCGATCACCTGTTGTGACCATTCTCACTCGTTGGTGGAAGTATCGAAAGGTTCATCAGGAATTCGGATGGAAGTTCTGGGCTTTTGTTGTGGGCGGCGCAACGCTTCCCATGGAAGAAGAAAAATTCTGGTCAGAGTTGGGTTACGCTGTCATTCAAGGATATGGTCTCACCGAGACGGCTCCTTCGATCACGATTACGCATCCGTTCAAAGGAATCAAACCGGGATTTGTGGGCAAGAAATTGCCCGGCCTGGAAGTTCGCATTGCAGAAGACGGCGAGATTCTGGTGCGTGGGCCGCACGTAAGCCCCGGTTATTTTCACAATGAATCTGCTACGCAGGAAGTCTATAGAGACGGCTGGTTGCATACCGGAGATTTGGGGCAATTCGATTCGGAGGGAAACCTTCAGCTTCTGGGACGGAAAAAAGAAGTCATCGTAACCTCAGAAGGCTTGAATGTTTATCCGCAGGATGTGGAAGATGTTTTGAATGAGGATCCACGGGTGGCGGAATCAGCGGTTGTTTCCAAAGAGATTGGATCCAGATCGGTGGTTCACGCGGTTTTCATCTTAAAGGATAACGCGGCTCCGGATGCAATCGAAGAGATTGTTAGTCAGGCGAATGCAAGGCTGGAAGGTTTTCAGCGAATCCAATCCTTCAGTTTATGGCCTGATTCTGAATTGCCCAGAACATCAACGGGCAAGTTAAAGCGTTTGGCGATCGCAAGTGGAATTGTTTCGTCTTCGCGGCAGCAAGAGAGTCCGGAGGATCTGGTGAGGCAACTGCTCTCCGGAGTAGCCGGGGAGAAGCGGCTGGATCAGGATCTTGGATTGAGCTCTCTGGATCGCGTGGAATTGTTGATGGAATTGGAATCGTCCGGCAATACGGAAATAGATGAAGTGGCATTTGCGAGTGCAAAAACTTTGCGTGATGTCTCGGCTTTGATTGAAAAATCTTCCGCGGGCGAGACGCTCACGCTACTTCGTTCATATCCATATTGGAGGTGGACGCGTTGGTTCCCCATACGTCTGGTGCGCTATCTTTCCTGGTACACGCTTGTTTTTCCTGTAATGCCTTTGCGCATGACGGTGCAGGTCACGGGTCTCGAAAATCTCACGGGTTTAAAACCTCCGTTATTTTTTGTGTCCAATCATCAAAGCATTCTGGATGCGCCCGCCATTCTCAAAGCGCTTCCTTCTTTTCGCTGGCGTACTTCACTGGCTCCTGCCATGGGTTTTCGAAAAGCATGGATCGATCTCTACGCCGCTGGTTTGTTTTTCAATATTTATCCGTTGCCGCCAACCAGTGTCGGACTCCGCAAAGCCATTGAACTGACCGGCGAGCTTGTGGATAAAGGTTATTCGCCGTTGGTTTTTCCTGAAGGAGAAAGAACTCCGGATGGGAGGCTAAGACCGTTCCGCCATGGAATCGGAGTGCTCGTGAATTATTCAAAGCTACCGGTTGTGCCCGTCTTCTTGTGTGGCGCTTATGAAATCTGGCCCATTCATTCGCGCGGTCCGAAGAAGAAGGGAATCATCCGCATTCATTTCGGCAAACCAGTCGATTTTTCCGGCAAAACACCCGCAGAGATTACTACGGAATTAGAAGCATTGTATAAGCAAAGTAGCGCGGGCGTCCCGCCTGCAAACTCCGCGGACGAGACGTCCGCGCAACTTTGATTATTAATCGTACGCAGTCGGCAGGTTCGCTAGAGTTGTAACGTCTTCCGGCTGTGGTTCCGGCTCGTAAGGAACGAAAGCTCTTTCGGTTTGTGGGGCTCGCCAGTTGTCAAAGGTTGCAACGACGTGCACGCAGGCGACCGTGCAGAATTTCGCGCAAGGTTTTTTGGTATTGAATTCCCGGAGAATGTGTTCGCGTGTGTATTCAGCGAGCGGTATGCCTGGGAAACCACGTTTTTGGGAACAGTAATGAACCAGGCCATCCTCGCAGATATAAAGGTAACGGCTCCCGGACCGGCAACGCCACTGATGCGGCCGCGCTTTGGCGATATCATCTTGAAACTTGTAAAAACGGGTCCAGCTCCGCTTACCGTTGTCCCGAAGTTGTTCGTAAATCTTTTGCTCTTCAGCGGTTAATGGCAAAAGCTGTCCGGCGCCATTGTGAATAATGCCAAGAGTGGTTGTGAGACCGAGCTCGACTGCACGCGCACTGATTACTACCGCATCCTGCGGATTCTTTATCCCTCCACCGATAACCGAATTTACATTGACCCCAAAATGGGCATGCTCTGCCAGTATCTGAAGCTTTTTGTCGAGAACCTTCAAACTCTTCTTGGACACCTCATCGGGAGTGATGTTGTCGATGCTGATTTGCAGGTGATCCAATCCAGCCTGATTCAATCTTTTGATACGGTCCACATTCAGCAAATATCCATTGCTGATGAGTCCGGTCAAAATTCCACGCTTCCGGCCGTGAGCGATCAAGTTGTTCAGTTGCGGGTGCATTAAAGGTTCGCCGCCACTGATCACCAGGACCGTAAGACCCAGATCGGCCAACCGGTCGATCCGTTCCTTCATGATTTCTTCGGGAACCGGAGCGGAGAAGTCATCAAACTCGTTACAGTAAGTGCAAGCCAGATTGCAACGACGCATCGGGACAATGTGAGCAAGAATAGGATGGCGTGTCGTGGCTAAACCACGGCCGATCATGATAAATTCGCGTATCCGGCGAGTTAACCGGACATGTAAAGGAATAATAGCGCACCTCAGTTAGAACGATAAATGCTTATTATGTATGGATTAACAGGTGCTGCGCCAACCAACAATATCATGAATCCTCTAAAACGCAAATAGCAAGAGCCGCTCCTCGGCTTGCCCACGTCCTGTTAGACTCTGATCTGATGTTTGATGTTTTATCACATGAATGTTATGTTTTAAATCCTGTCTAAACAAGGGAACACAATGTCTATTTTCCGTATCTCATTACTCATTACTTATTGCTCATTACTTTTTCCCCTGTTGGCGCTTGCGGACCCCTCTCTCAACCATCTCGTCAATAAACTACAAAACAAGTATCAGTCAATGGAAGCCCTCCAGGCGGATTTCTCGCAAAGCTATCAATCAAAACGTTTTTCAGGGAGCACAAGAACCGAATCTGGTGTCGTTTACTTGCGCAAAGGCGGTCTGATGAAGTGGGAATATAAGCAACCTGAAAAGAAGATATTCGTCAGTGACGGCATATTCTATTTTTATTATGTTCCCGAGGATAAGCAGGTGGTGAAGAGTGCCGTTGATAATCATAACCAGCAATCCCCCGCGCTTTTTCTTGCCGGAAGAGGCAGTTTTGCCAAAGATTTCAAGGCTCAATGGGCGGATCCCAGGCCGGGTTCACGTCTGGTGAAGCTGATTCCGGTTAAACAGCAACCGGATTTCGAGTATCTTATTGTAGAGGTCGATCCTGTCAGAGATCTTATTTTGAGACTGGTTGTGGTTGATTCTTATGATAACAGAACGGAATACCGCTTTACTAACATTCGAGAAAACCCTCCTTTGCCCACCAATTTCTTTATCTTCCAGGCCCCACCGGGAACCGATGTAATCCTCCAAAGACGAGAGGCGGACGAAAATTAATGGCGGGCCGGGTGAAAACTAGACAAAAGCTGTTTTTCTTTCGTAAGAAAGAGAGAGAAGAGATTCCGGACGATCGGGTACTGGTCCGGATCTGTCTCACGGAAAACTCTGAAGCTTTTGAATGGATTGTCGCAAAATATCGGGACCGGGTTTACTGGACGGCATATCATCTGGTACTGGATTACGAAGACGCTCGCGACATAGTTCAGCAGTGCTTCTTAAAAGCCTGGAATTCATTAAAGGACTATGATGATTCAAAACCTTTTGGCGCGTGGATCACAAAAATTGCCGCCAACTGCGCGATTGATTTTCTTCGCACGCGGAAGCTCTCCGAACCATTGCCGGAGATTCCTCTTACTCCTGACAAGCTGGATCTCAACCAGGATATCCGAAAAATCTTTCTTCGCATCGCGCCTTTGCTTGCGGAGAGACAAAGGATTGTCCTTGTTTTGCGCGAGGTAGAAGGAATGGAAATCTCTGACATCGCGCGGGTGCTCGATTGCACGGAATCCACGGTGCGTAACCTCCTTTCACAAGCCAAAGAGTCATTCCGGAAAAAAGTTAAGGAATTTTTCCCGGAATATGGAATGTAACAGCGTCCCTGATCCTGAAGTCTGGGATCAACTGGATCCTGAAGGACTAAAAGCCTGCCGTTTGCACGTCCAATACTGCCGTGCCTGCCGCACGCGTGTGTTGAACTCAGCTCCGGATCAACTGCTATTCGATATACAAAACGAACCTCTACCTGAAGATTTTTGGCTTGGATTCTGGAATTCTCTCCATCAAAAAAGAAGGGTTTTGGAGCGACCGATTCCTTATCATCCGCTCCGCCGGGTGGCTGTCTTCCTTGTGGGATTCTTGATCCTTTTATACGGCCGGCCCATTCGTGATGAGGGTAAAGCTGTGGTTTCTTCCGCGCAGACCTCGCGCGCGGCGAATCCAGTGTTGCCAGTAAACGAAGTGCCCTCTTATCCCGTGATTGAAAATTTGGAGAATCCGGACGCGCGCTATTACATTTTTCAATCGGGCGAACAGGAAAAAATCGTGATGGTTTTCGATCCTGATATGGAATTATGAAGATTTTTCAATGCAGAGACGCGGAGACGCAGAGATTAGAACATTTTTTATCTCTGCGTCTCTGCGTCTCTGTGTTAATTTTGTTCTTGTCTACGACACTCTTCGCAGAAGAAACAATTATCACGAAAGCGTTCACGATTAAATTCAGAAAAGTCGAGGAAGCGGTTTCTTTGATCAACGGTTTGTTAAGTGAGAAGGGAGCGGTTACGATGCAGCCGCATATCAGAACGATTGTCGTTCAGGATTACGAGAAGAATTTGAGGCAGGTCGAGATGGCTGTGAGCGCTTTCGATACGCCCCCGCCTTCTGTCGAGGTTTCGATCAAGCTGGTTTTGGCGAGGAGACTGGATAGCGCGCCGGCCGTTTCTCAGGAGATCAAGGATATTGGCAAGATTGGCGAAGTTTTACGGTTTAACAGTTACACGTTGCTCGATAATGGCCTCATCACTTCTGAAGAGGGGCATAGCGCGATCTTGAATCTCGCGAAGGAATATCAAGTCAGTTTTCTGACGGATGTCGTTCAGGAAGAAAATGGAATCATACGTTTGAAAAATTTTCAGCTGAAAAGGAAGAAAAAGGGACGCGCAAAAGAGTCGATGGCCCCCTTGCTTTCCGTTACGTTAAACTTACGCAATGCCGAGACGCTTGTTTTAGGTGCGAGCCGTTTTGAAGAGAGCGATCATGCGTTGTTGATCATTTTGCTAGGGAAGGTAAAGAGATAATGGCTCAATATCAATGTAAGTATGGAACATTAAACGGTGAGATCCTGCAAAAATCCTATTTTGCCGAATCGGAAAAAGCTCTTCGGGAACAAATGGAGGAGCAGGGTTTTTACGTTTTCCGCATTCAACGCAAGTTTGATGCAATTCCTTTGCTGAAGTCTCTATTCACAATCCGGCGGAAAAAGGTAACCGACAAGGAATTCATGGTTTTCAATCAGGAGTTTGCTGCATTGATCCACGCAGGACTTCCTCTTTTGCGCTCTTTGGAACTCCTCATGGAGCGCACGGATAACCCTGCTTTCGGCGTGATTTTGGAAGATGTTTACAGGCAAGTGAAATCCGGCACATCGCTGTCGGAGGCGTTCGCATCACATCAGGCTGTCTTTCCAAAAGTCTATACTGCAGGCATTTTGGCCGGCGAGAAAAGCGGAACGCTTGAGCAGGTCATCCGGCGGTACCTGGGCTATATCAAGATCATGCTGTCCATTCGTACCAAGGTTACATCCAGCATCATTTATCCGGCGATTCTATTGCTTCTCTCTATTGCGGTTATTGGCGTGCTGGTGGGATATGTGATTCCCAAATTCTCAGATTTCTATAAAGGACTTTCCAGTCAGCTTCCCTGGATCACGGCCTTGCTGGTGTCGATTGCTCTGTTTGTCAGAACAAATGCTATCTGGATGCTTCCTGCTTTGGTGTTGGGGATCGCGGTTACTCAATTTTATTTAAGGACTTCCGAAAAGGCCAGAATTCGCATGGACCGGTTAAAATTGCGTTTGCCTTATCTTGGGAAAGTCTGGAGCAAGTTTTCTATTTCACAACTCATGCGGACCTTACACACTCTGCTTGCCGGTGGAATTCCGCTTGTAAATGCAATGGATGTGGCTGCAGACTCGGTTGGAAACAGGCTCGTCTCTGCTGAGTTAAAGAAAGTAAGCCAAGGTGTAAAAGAAGGGGAACCGCTCTGGTCCTGTTTGAAAAAGACAGGACTGATGACGCAGATGGCGATAGAAATGGTCAAGGTTGGTGAAGAAACAGGCGCACTGGAGGAAATGTTAAAAAACATTTCTGATTTTTACGATGAAGAGATTGACACAAGTCTTACAAATGTTCTTGCAATCGTGGAACCCGTTCTGCTGATTTTTATGGGTGCCCTGGTTGCGACAATTTTGCTTGCAATGTATTACCCGCTGTTCAACCTGTACAACGTGTCGGTAAGGTAAGCGGGACAAGGAGAAGTTTATGGCGGATACGGTTATCAATGGTGAAGAGAAAAAAATGTCATATCTGCAAGAGGTGCAGCAGGCACGGGAGCTTGCTGAGAGATATCGAGTGGAGTTTGTAGAGACGAAAGAATTCCAGATCGATCATGCACTTTTTAGAACAATCCCGGTGGATCTGATGTTCCGTTACAATTTTGTCCCTTACAAAAAGGAGAATGGAACTCTAACGATCATCGTATCCGATCCCAGCAACATACTGATGGTGGATGAGCTGGAGCTGCAACTGGGGGTGCGGGTGAAAATGCTGGTCGGGACGCAGAGCGCGGTCCAGGAGATCCTGAAAAAGTCGGAAAGCAGTCAGCGTGTTTTGGAAGAAGCCACCGAAACATTTCGCATGCAGATTCTGCAGGATGATGAAGACTCGGATGAATCGATTACGATCGATAAATTGACAACCGATTCCAGCCCGATGATCAAGCTGGTGGATAGCATCATTTTCAACGCAATTCAGCGCCGGGCCAGTGACATTCACATTGAAACGAAGGACATTGATGTTCTGGTTAAATACCGGATTGACGGTGTTTTACAGTACGCAATGGAACCGATCGACCGTAAATATCATGCGCCAATTATTTCGCGTATCAAGGTTATGTCAGAGCTTGATATTGCCGAAAAAAGGATTCCTCAGGACGGTCGTTTCAAGTTGAGAGTAAAGAACAAAGCGATCGATTTTCGTGTCTCGATCATGCCGAGCGTTCATGGTGAGGATGCCGTAATTCGTATTTTGGATAAAGAATCGATCAATGAGAATTTCTCTGATTTAAAACTGCATGTGCTCGGCTTTTCAGATGTAATTCTCCGCAAGATCCGTAAATACATTTCAGAGCCTTACGGAATGGTGCTTGTAACAGGGCCGACCGGGAGCGGCAAGACGACCAGTTTGTACGCCGCTCTTTCTGAGATTCGCAGCATTGAACACAAAATCATCACGATTGAGGATCCGGTGGAGTATCAATTGCCCGGAGTCACCCAAGTGCCGGTGAACGAAAAGAAAGGACTTTCGTTCGCGCGAGGTCTCCGGTCGATTTTGCGTCACGATCCGGACAAAATCATGGTAGGGGAAATCCGCGATCCGGAAACAGCGCAGATTGCCATCCAGTCCGCTCTGACAGGACATCTTGTATTTACAACGGTCCATGCCAATAATGTCGTGGATGTTCTGGGCAGGTTTTTGAACATGGGGATTGAACCGTACCATTTTGTTTCGGCGCTCAATTGCGTCCTGGCGCAACGGCTTGTTCGATTGATTTGCGGTAACTGCAAGCACCCGATGAAAGCGTCGCGTGAGCTGCTGGAGGAATCCGGGCTCGATCCGACCAAGTATGCCAATCACATTTTCTATGAAGGCGCCGGCTGCATTGATTGTGCAGGAACAGGATATAAGGGTAGAACCGCTATCGCGGAACTTCTCGAGCTGAACGACCGGATGAGAGAAGTGCTGCTGGAAATTAAGTCGACTGCGGAAATCAAAAGGGCCGCGCGCGAGGAAGGGATGACCTTTCTGCGCGAATCAGCTCTGGCAAAAGTATTTACAGGTGAAACAACACTACGGGAAATTAACAAAGTAACTTTCGTGGAATAGCAATGGCAAAAACTTCGTTCGTGGAAACATGGAAGCATATATTCAATGAACCCGCTTATCCGAATGTTGGAATCGAGATAAATTCGGATTGTATCCGGCTTGCAGTGGTTCGCGCGCGAAAAGGAAAGCTCGATGTGGATCACATGGATACCGTTGCTCTTCCAGCCGGGGCGGTTCAAGTCAGTCCTTTCAAGCCGAACATTTTAGAACTGGAGCCTGTGGCCGAGGCGTTAAAGGATCTCTGGTCCCGCAACCGGAACCGTTCCCCCAAGGTGTGTTTGCTGGTTCAGGATCGAGCTGCTCTGGCGTTTTCTGTAACTCTGGAATCCGCTCCTGCAAATCCTGAAGAATGCATGGAACTGCTGCGATTTAAATTGAAAAAAAGCATCCCGTTTCGAGTGGAAGATGCTCAGATCAGTTACTTTTTGGACTCCGGCGCTTCCGAATATCATTCTCGGAGTCTGTGGGTTGCTGTGATGAATTCACAGGTCCTTCATCAATATGAGGAAGTCATTCAGTCTGTGACCGGCAGCGAATGCGGTCTCGTGGATCTTGCCACTTTCAATTTTATGAACCTGGCTCACACGGAAATCCGTACGAACGGGTGGGGTCAGGAAGATCATCTGTATGTGAATCTGAACCGCGATTACATTTCCCTGGCAATTACACAAAAAGAGAAGTTGATGTTTTTTCGAAGCCGTGAAATGGAGAGGCACGATGGCCTTATCGATGAAGCGCTGGCCGAAATCCATCCAGCTATGATGTTTTATCAGGACAAGCTGGCGGGGCAGCAACTAGAACGCGCGTTTGTCTATGCTCTCGAGCGCGGCGAAGAGTTATGCCGGAATCTTGAACAGATTCACAGATTGAAGAGTGTGATTCTCAATCCTGCCGCCACAAGCCGCGAAGCCAAAATGTTTGCTCCGCTTCTGGGACTGTTGATGAGCAGAAAGGTGGAATTTTTATGATCATTCGAAGTAATCTAGCGTCGGCTCCAATAAAAAATTACTCCCTGTTCCTTCTTGGCTGCATCATTCTTGGAATTGTGGTCGTCACTTTTACAACATGGAATCTCGTGAGTCTCACCAGCTCCTATTCAAAGAACAGCGAGCTGAACAACACCATCGTAAATCAACAGAAACAGCTTCATGACCTGGAAACGAAGGCGAATGAATTCCAATCAAAAATTGCCGCCATCAAGACACCCGAGTTTGTTGCAGAAACCGAATTCATGAACGATGCAATTAAGAGACGCACTTTTTCCTGGACCGCTCTCTTTGATCATTTTGAGGAAGTGCTTCCCACGACTGTGAAGATGATTTCCGTAATTCCTTCCGTAAGCGAGGACAATATCGCCATCAATCTGGAAATGGCCGGGCAAAGTCTCGCAGACATGCTGGAGCTTGTTCGCATGCTGGAAAGAGACCAGGCTTTCTCCAACGTTGTTTTAAAAGGGGAAAGAGGCGGCGATCAACAGATTCTATTCTCTGTTTCTTTGATCTATATCCCGCAGGAACCAGAGGGAGCGCGGACTTCCAGTGCGCAAGCCGCGCTCCTGGTGGAAACGGAGGAGGCACAATGAACTTTGAGAGAATCAGCCTACTTTTGAAAAACATTCGTTTCGTTTACATCGGTTTGCTTTTGCTTGTGTTAAATATGATTGCATTCCTTTTCATCATCCTTCCAGAACAGCAAAAAATTTCAAAATTGCAGACAAGTTTTTCGCTGCAGAGAAACCAGATCGGAGCACAACAAAACGAAATCAAAGTTTTGAGACGAAGACTTGCTGCTTTGGAAAAAGCGCGAACGGACCTGGAGATGATGTATGACCAGGTGCTTGCGCAGAAAAAGGTCGGCGTTACGGCGATTCGGCAGGAGTTACAGGACCTGGCCGGTTCTTTGAGCGTAGAACGGGGTGGACTCGACTATGAGTACAATGACTTGTCTGAATACGGACTGCGGCACTTTTCTCTGGCTTTGCCGGTGGAGGGTGCGTACAGAGAAATCCGCCGTTTTATTAATGACATTGAACGTTCCCAGTACTTTTTGATACTTGACCGCGTGGATCTTTCCGCCGAAAAGGAATCCAGATCTGGAGAGAATGTGACTCTAAACTTTCAACTTTCTACATACTTAAGGGATGAAGAACTAAAAGAGAGTGCAAATGCAAAGCGGAGACGTGTTTCGCAACCGTAACTTCTATATTCTTGTCGGACTTGTATTCGCGTTGATCGTAGTCAATTTTCGGCAATGGAATTCTTCGTCGGGGGTTTCTGCGCGTAGCCGCGAGCAAAATAGAGTTCGATCCCATGGGGTCTCAGAGGATCCGTTGCTAATCTCGGACAAGCTAAAAGAAGAAAGAGAGCCGTTTGATGATGTAAAACGAAACATTTTTAGCTTCTTTAATCCCGGGCCGCCACCACCTACGCCGGAGCAGATCGCGGCAGCTCAGGAAGCTGCACGGCCACCGGATCCAGTTTGCGGTAACGGCGGGTGTGAAGCAGGCGAGGACATTACAAATTGTCCGCAGGACTGCACACCGCCCCCACCACCGGTTCCTCAGATTACGCTCCGGTATATTGGTTATCTTTCGGAGCCGAAAGGTCCGGTCGTATTTCTAACAGATGGTAAGGAAGTCTACATGGGTCGTGTCAACGATGTGATCGCAAATCAGTATCGTGTACTAAAAATATCAGAAGACAGTGTTGAGCTAGGATTCTTAGATAACAATCAAAGCAGTACGATTCGCTTTCAGGGAAATCAGGGTGGATAAAAAATGAAAATACACCGGATCCTATATTTAATCATTTTGTTCTCAGCAGCTTTTTTATGGACCGGCTGCGCGGCTCAAAAGGCTTACAAAAGAGGACAAGAGGCGGCCAAACGAGGGGAATGGGACCGTGCCGTGGCGCAATACATCGTAGCGCTCAACAAGAAGCCGGATAATCCTCAGTACCGCGTCGGCTTCGAAAGGGCGAGACTGGCGGCATCGCAATTTCACTTTCAAAAAGCGAAACAGCTTGTTACAACCGGCAACTATGAACAGGCAGTGATCGAATATCAGCTGGCTCTGGATTTCGATCCCACAAATCAGTACATCGCAAATGAGCTAAAAAATGCGCGACTGGAATATGAGAAACAGCTGAATATCGAAAAGCTGACGGAAATTGAAAAGGCCAAAGCGGAAGCAAAAAAGAAGACACAGATTTACAAAGTGCTGGGGCCGGAAGCGGAAACCACGATCCAGTCGTTGAAA
Source organism: bacterium (assembly GCA_022616075.1). Lineage (NCBI taxonomy): Bacteria > bacterium. The sequence continues at coordinate 16,625 of JAKEFK010000019.1, read as the reverse complement.
TTTCACGATGACAGCCTGAAACACATCCTGGACTCACTGGGAGCGCTGGCAGGAATCAATATAGTCTATGACAGCGATTTTCGCGATCAGGAATTTTCAGTCTCACTCGACAACATCACGTTTCGCAATGCGCTGGAGCAAATCCTGGTCGCCAACCGGCTGTATTTCAAACCACTCGATCAAAGCACAATTCTGATTGTACCGGACAATCCGCAAAAGCGCAGGCAATATGATGAGCAGGTGATCCAAACCTTTTACTTGAGTAACGCAGAGTTAAATGATGTCCTGAATCTGATCCGCAGCGTCATGCAGATTCAGAGAATTGCCACCAATCCGCAATTGAATGCAATCACGTTGCGGGACACGCCGGACAAGATCGCCATTGCGCAAAAAATCATTGAAGCGAACGATAAATCCAGGTCCGAAATTTTGCTGAACATTGAAATTCTGGAAGTCGACCGGGATCGCGCCTTAAATTACGGCGTGAATCTGTCTACTTACAGCGTCACTCAGGTTCTCAATGTGACCGGCGATGCAGACAGCGCCGGGATTATCCGTGGAGATCAATTCCGTGGGATCGATGCGGCTTCCTGGACGTTTACAATTCCGGGCATCATCTATTCGGCGCTTGTCACCGATCAGTATACAAAGCTGCTGGCAACACCGCAGATTCGCGCATCGGAAGGCCAGCAGGTAACCGTGCGGCTTGGCGATCGCGTGCCGATTCCTGTCAACGTGATTCAGACAGCGGTTGCTCAACCAGGTCAAGCGATCACCACATTTCCGACAACCACATTCCAACAACAGGACGTCGGGATCAACATCGATGTAACACCACGCGTTCATCACAACCGCGAAATCAGTTTGACCATGCGTTTTGAATTGACTTCCATCACTGCTCTCGGTTCCGCGAGCATTCCGCCTACCATCGGAAACCGTACCGTCAATACGGTAATCCGGTTGAAAGATGGAGAGACGAACCTGTTGGCCGGTTTGCTGAGGCGGGATGAGCGCAAATCGCTGCGCGGCCTCCCTGGTATTCACAAGATCCCGATTCTCCGCGACCTGTTTGCTTCCAACGATAAGACGCTTCAAGAAAAAGACATCATTTTCACAATCACACCGCACATTCTACGTACACCAAATATCACTGCTGAGGATCTGGCGCCTATCTGGATTGGAACGGAAGATGACATCCGTTTGAAAACTGCGCCACCGATTTCTGTCTTTGAACGATCCGAGCGCCAGGAAGAAAAAACGATTGAAGATATCATCAAGCAGGAAAAAGAGAAACCGGCTATTGCTCCCGAAACAAGCGAACCGCAGGCGATTCCCGAAAGCAAGGTTCCTGAATCTCCCGGTGAGCAAGTGACCCCCGCCCCCGTTGCTACCGAAGAGGTAACACCCGAACCAGGTCCCACACCTCCAGCTCCTGTGGTTTCACCGGAAAAGCAGCCGGAGCCTTCCTCGCCGCAAGTCATACCACGCGTTCCCACAGTGCCTCAACAAACGGCGCCGGAACTTCCCGCGGTAACACTGTCCTTCCTTTCACTGAATCTGAATCCAAAAGTGGAGCAAGAAGTGATTCTAAATTTACGCGTGGAAAATGCTGCCCAGCTGGCAAACGCATTTCTCTTTCTGGAATTCGATCCTTCTGCAATTCAAGTGAAAGACGTAGTGCAAGGCGCTTTCATGACTCCCGGCGCTTTTGCAAAAAGCTTTGATAACGGTCGCGGATCAATCAACATCAATGCTACTCATGTACCCTCGGACGCCACTTCCGGCGTCATCGCTACCATCGTGCTCCGTCCGATAAAGCCGGGACAAACGACCATCAAACTCAATTCAGCAGTTTTGCGGACGGAAAAGGCAGTTGTGATTCCCGTGACGTTTGTGCCCTTTACATTAACCGTGGAGTGATTTGATGAACAAGCGAACGATTTTCCCCCTCCTTATGAAGGAGGGGGGCAGGGGGAGGTTGGGATTGAGGCAACCCCCTCTCAATCTCTCCCTTCATAAGGGGGAGAAGTCCTGCTTGATGAAGTTTTTTAGACATCATCGCGGGCTGACTTTTATTGAGATGATGGTCGTTGTTGTAATCATCCTGGTTCTTTCAGCCATCGTTTTGCCTGTCGCAAAGTTCTCCATAAGAAGACAGCGTGAAGTGGAATTAAAACGCAATTTGCGAATGATGAGGGATGCGATCGATGCTTATCATGAAGCGGCTGCTCCTACAACGCCTGGCACTACTCCAAAGATCCAGACCAAATTTGGAACAGACGGTTGGCCCCCAACACTGGAAAACCTGGTAGATGGCGAAACAATGATAGGTGATGTGAAAGGCAAGAAACTCCGGTTCTTGCGCAGAATCCCAATCGATCCAATCACGAACAGTTACGAATGGGGCTTGCGGTCGTCACAGGATGAACCGGAGGACAGAATGTGGGGAGGTGAAAACGTCTGGGACGTTTACTGCAAATCCCACGTGCTCTCACTGGATGGAGTTACATATTATGATGAATGGTGAAAGTTTTATGAACACCGATAGAAAACAGAACGGTTATACTTTGATTGAACTTCTCATAGTCCTTACCATTATTGGTCTGCTGGTTTCCGTAGCGCTTCCGAGAATGAGGGATGCGCAACAAAGGGCAAGAGAAGCGGTTCTTAAAGAAAACCTTTTTCGCCTGCGTGAGACAATTGATCAGTATCATCACGATAAAGGCAAATACCCGGCCACTTTAGAGACGCTTGTGCAAGAACATTATTTGCGCGAAATGCCGTTGGATCCGATCACGAAAAGCAGCAGCACGTGGATCGAAGTTCCAGAGGACCTGGGTGACAATCCTGACCCCGCGGCTCAACCCGGCATTTGGGATGTTCAAAGTGGAGCGGAAGGAACCACATTGGATGGCGAACCATACAATGAATTGTGATCCCGTAGTGCGGGCGTCTCGCCTGCAAAAAAATGGAAGATTCGAAGACGGTTATACGCTTGCAGGCGTGATGGTTCTCATCGGAATCATGTCCATCATGATGGCAATGTCCCTGCCCGTATGGGAGCGAATCAAACAACGGGAGAATGAGGAAGAACTGATTTTTCGCGGCAAGGAATACACGGAAGCAATTGGGCGTTATCATACAAAATTCCATTCTTTTCCCCCTGATCTGGAAACTTTGTATAAAATGAAATTCATCCGCAAGCTATACAAAGATCCAATGACAGAGAAAGGCGAATGGAAGATTCTTCATCCTGATTCGCTGGTAGAAACAGGAGAGGCCGGGTTCATCAACCAGCCGGGATCAAAAAAACCGGGAGAAGAGGGAAAAGACCGCGAGAAAAAACAAGAAAAGCGCGAAGAAGGTGTGATTCCGGGACTTCGAAATCCCGACAAAGAGGGAGATTCGAAGGAAACAACGCAGGATGGGAAGGAGATTAGCATAGGTCCCGTAGTCGGAGTGGTGAGCCAGAGTAAGAAAGAGAGCCTTCGCATTTATAATGGTCAAAGCACGTACGACAAATGGTTATTTGCGTACGTTCCTCAACAAGAGCCGCAGCAACCGCAACAACCCAAAGGGCCGAAAGTGCCTGATAAAGGAGGGAAAAAGCCTCCCACTCAGACAAAGCCCGCCAATGATAAAGATTCAAATTGAGGTTGATCGATAAGGATGGCCGATCGGTCCTTTTCAGACTTCGCAAAAAATCTCGAACGCGGTAGTAAGGCTTTGCAAATGTATTCCGAAAGCCATCCGACCACGAAAAGGACCGTTCAGGAAACGTATCAATCGGTTCTTACGCTTCTGGAAAATAGACCGTGCGTAACTGTAAGCGTGCTTGACGGTCAATTGCTGGTTGAGGGAGAAATTGTCGAAAAAGGAAATATGGTTCTGGATCGTCTCGCCCACGAATTGGTGGAGCGAAATATTTACAATTTGAGGATTCTCCGCGGCTTGAAAATGGAGGAAATGATATGGTTGTTACAATCGCTCATCCTATGGCCCCAGCGGATTAGAGATCTGGGCGGGTTTGAAAAGATTGTTGCTGATTCAGGAATTCAGACGATTCAAGCAAATCTGGATTTGTACACCGAAGAGTACTCTCATCAGGGTGGTTCAGAGGAACCGGCAGCGCCTCAGATTGAAGAGACGGCCACCGCCGAAACCGTGAACCAGGAATCGCTGATTGAGATTGTTCCGGAGTTGCCCGTTGTGACACCCCCATCCATCTCGGAAGAGCTCTTAAAAAAAGAAACATTGGCGGCTGCCGATATTGAAAAAATTCCTGAATCTCTGCATGAGCTGATCAATCAAGGGAAACTTCAGGAAGCGGACCATTTGTCTAAGAAGGCATTTTCCTGTCTGGGCAGCGGACAGCCGGACCAGAAGAAAGCTGTGATCGAAAGTCTGCCTGCAATCATACGGGCTTTATCACGGAACGAAAAATGGAAGAACGTAGAGTTTTCTCTCTCCTTCTTAATCAGCACGTATTATCGCAAGGAAGCTTCTGAAACGGTTTTGCAATTCTACATACCCTTCCTGGTTGCAATGTTCGTAAAAAGCTACGAATCGAAAAACTGGCCAGGCTGCCAGGATGTGCTTTCAACAATTCGGATTCAGACGGAGCATCATGATTCTGTCAGACAGGAATTCGCCGACGCGTGGATCAAGATCGCGGGAGCGTTCATTGAACATTTGCGTGGAGGCTGGAACGGCGTGGAAGTGGTTCTTGAAGGATTCAAAATTGCTGCAGAGAAGGGGATTTCGTATCTGGTTGAAGTACTGGCGGACGAAGAAGATCAGAAAGTACGTTCGCGCTTAATTGGTTTTGTCACAATGTTCAGACCCGATGTGGTTTTGATCGAATTAGAAAAAAGGATGTCGGATCCGCGCTGGTACGTGGTTCGAAACATGGTAACTATCTTCAGTAAAATCCCCTACACGGAGCTACCCGACTTTTTTCGCGTAGCTGCCATGCATCCCGAACCGCGCGTTTCCAAAGAGCTCCTGAAAGTTTTGTACAAGGGAACAGCAAAATCGCCACTCAGTTTGTTGTTGATGGAACATCCCGATAAAAATGTGCGGATTCAGGCGGTTCATCTTGTCACGATGCAAGCAAATGTGGAAGCCGTTCCAGCTCTATTAAAGACCGTGACAACCATAGAAGCGGGTGAATTGGATTTACGTACAGCTTGCTGGCAGGCTTTACTAAAACTGCGCGTTTTAGATGCTGTCGCTCCTGCGGCAATGTTACTGGACCGCAAAGCTTCTTCGAAAGCTGAAACAGCGGAAAGGAATGCGGCCGTCAGAATTCTTGGAGAACTCGCGCGTGAACAGACCCGAAGCGTGCTTCAGAGAACTGCGCAATCCGATCAGAATCCTGAAACTCGCGCGCTGGCCGCATCCTATTTATAATACATAATCGTGGATCGTGATCTTGATCGTAATCATGATCGGAAATCGTAATCACAATCATGAACTTTATCTATGATTTTGATCCGTGATCATGATTAAGATCATGATTAAGATTACGATTAAGATTACGATTAAGATCCACGATTAGAACTCATGAACAAAAACCCTCAGCCCGGTTTGCGACGCAAAGTTGAAATCGAATCGATCCCTGTTTTTCTCGCTCATCCGGATGAACTCTCGATGCGATGGATCGGTCAGCCGGAGCTCATCCTTCAACTTCATGCGTGCTGGCGCCTGATCGATGAGCGCGATATTCCACTTTCTCCGCGAATTATCGGAAAACCGGGAGTGGGGAAAACAACTCTCGCTTACTCAGCAGCAAAAATGCTCGGCCGGGAAGTTTACATTTTTCAGGCAACGATGGATACGCGTCCTGAGGACTTGTTGATCACTCCTGTCATCGCCGATGAACGGAAGATTCAATACGTTGCGAGCCCGATTGTGACAGCAATGATTGTGGGCGGAGTCGCCATTGTGGATGAAGGAAATCGAATGTCCGAGAAATCCTGGGCTTCCTTGGCCCCGCTATTGGATACCCGCCGGTATATTGAATCGATTGTCGCTGGTGTCAAAGTAAAAGCGCATCCGGACTTTCGGATCGTTGCAACCATGAACGACGATGCCAGCACTTTTGAAATACCGGAGTACATTCATTCCCGGTTGCAGCCCCAAATCTTCATCGATTTTCCGGAAAAAGACGAAGAACTGGCCATTTTGCGGGAGAATCTTCCGTTTGTTGATGAGAAGATTCTGAGCTACATAGCCGACTTTCTGGAACGCTGCCACATGGCTGAGGAACCTTTTACAGTGCGGGATGGAATTAATATCGGCAGATATGTCGCGAAGCGGTTGAGCCTGGGGCCCCTTGAACTAAGCGGACTAATGCGCGAAGCAATGTTGAAAGTGCTTGGAGAATCGGCCCTGCGCTACACCGATTAAACAAAGTAGTGCGGGCGTCTCGCCCGCAAAAAGAAAATGACTTCGCAGGATTTGCATTTCGAACAAATCGACTCATTTTTCATTCTTCCCGTTGTTCACCATTCCTATGAATTCACACTCGCTGCAGCTCAGGCGTTTCGGACGATTCGGCCAAAAGCTGTAGCATTGGAATATCCATCTCAGCTTCAAAACTTGATCCTGCGCGGAATCGAAAGATTACCCAAAATTTCCATTCTTCTTTACGGTGGAACTGTACGCAATTACATCAGGATTGAGCCGGTCGATCCGTTTGTAGAAACCGCACGATTGGCAAAAGAGAACGATCTACCCGTTCACTGTATCGACTTAACATTGGGCGACTACCCGCAAGTTTTTGATCCACTGCCCGATACGTATGCACTTTCCAGGATCGGTCATAAAAAGTACTGTGAGGAAGTCTTTTCACATGGCCCGCAATTTGTTGCCGAACAGGATGAAATGCGGGAAAGTGCAATGGCCTTTCATCTGCAGCAGATCGTCTCTGGTAGGGGCGACCTTTATGGTCGCCCCGCAGATGAAGGGCAGGGACAAGTCCTGCCCTTACACGAAGGACCAATTCTGGTTGTATGCGGGATTTCGCATTTGCAAAGATTGAAGCATCAACTTTCTATTCGCCAGCCGCAGCCCTTTGAACATCCCGTGCAGGCGAAGCTGTACCATTTGAGCTCTTCTTCACTGGGAGAGATCATGGGTTGCTTCCCCTTTTTCACAGCTATTTATGAGCAGCAGAGATCCGGATCCTCAACTACATCGGAAAGTAAAGAACCGGTTGCGGTCGAATCCGGGCCACTTCAGGTGATCCAGGGAAAGAAACTGGAGAACCTGGAAGCGTTTGCCAAACGCGCGCATTTTGAAGTGGCCGGATCCAGCTCCCCTGACAGACAGGAAATACAAACACGCTACTTGTTTGCCTGCCGCAGTTATTACGAGCAAGAAATCGGGGACCGGATCAACCCTCAACAACTCTTGATGCTCGGCAATTTTTCCAGAAAGTATGCAAACGTCAAAAGCATGCTTCTGCCCGATTTTTTCGAGCTGCTGACGGCAGGACGAAGCTGTGTGAGCTCGCATTTTTGTTATCGCATGTGGGAAATCGGAACGTATTATCCTGCACAACATGGTCCGTCTGACCTTGAAATCATCGAATTACGCGCCGGTGATATTTTTCCACTGGTCCAAAAAGTTCGGATGAACCCGCACGCTCCCTTGAAACCTCGTTCCTCCTTACCCCGTTTTTTGAAACGAAATGAAAAGCAGAGGAAACCAAAAGAGAAATTTTCTTTTTCACCTTTCAGCATTTGTTCTTACCAGCCTGAAGACATAGTGATTGAAGACTACGGACGCTATCTCAGGAGCAAAGGAAAAAGTATACTCAGCGAGGAGCGAAAAAGGATTCGTCCGTTCGAAACATCTCTGCTGGATGGAATCGATTTAAGAGAAACAATTCGTAACTGGCATACAGGAAAGATATTTGTTCAAGAAAACATGACTGTGAAGGGTTCCGTTGATGCGCTTGTTGTGATTTACGATGAGGATGAGAGCAAGTATCCGTACACGGTTACCTGGCTGGGAGAACATCATCAGGAATCGGACATGGCCTTTTACGCCACGAATCCGCAAGAACGAACAGTGGGTCCGGGTATTCAGAAATCCATTTATGGCGGGTTCTTAATGACAATGCCTCCCGGAAGGCTCTTTGATGTTTTTCATGATCCTGCCTATCGCTATGCCGCTAACTGCGCGGAGCGTTTGCTTCTGGCGGGAATCGATTATGGACTCGAACGTTTCGTGCTGTACGCCGCGCCGAAGCCGCCACGGCCCGCATTTCAAACAATCGCCGGCCGTTACGGCAAACGAATTTTATACGTTCCTCTTTCTCAACTCTCTCCTGTAATGCTCCAGAAGATTCGCACTTTTCATATTCTTGCCGATAAATCTGTCCGCGAACATGCGAAGGGCTACATCTGGTAAGAGTTTAAACACTCTTAACAAAGTAGCTCAGGCGTCTTGCCTGAGGCTGACGCAGACGGGACGTCTGCGCTACTTTGTTTAAATACTTTTCTCCCAGAATCGATCCGCCGGTGCACCGAGTTTTTTAAGCGACTCTTGGCGCACTTCCTGAAAAAGCTTACCGTTCTTTTCAAAGATGGGCTTGAGCATCGCCGGCGAAATAGAAGGATTGCTTAATGCGCGAACCAATTCCCTTGCCTCCCGCCTCAAGAATTCGACCAAACGTGCCAGCTCGAGATCCAGGTTTGCTGCAAGAAGTGCTTGCATCAATTTCGTTCGTGCCCGTTCCAACTTTTCTGATGAGGGAATGATGCCGGCATCAATTTCTGCTGTGAATTGTTGGATGACGTCAGTGAAAGCATCGAGCTCCTTCATAAGGCCCCGGCTTTTTCGGCGTTCATTCTTCTTCCTTTTGCGTTCCTGAATCAGCGAGCCGAGTTTATCAGTGGCTGATTCCCACCACTCGGCTGGAGCCGAAGCGCTTCGAAGCACTGGAGGAGGAGAAGCTTGCATACACAGGAACGCTCCTGAAGCGGGAGCCTGGTGCGCCATGTCGGCATCCATTTCCCACCGTGCCGGCATGTGAACCGGTTGAACGACTTTTCTCCTGCTTCCGTCCGCATTCACGATTTCAGTTTCATCGATTACAACAAAAGCCGTAAACCGCGTGAGAAGTGAGTACTTCAGCGCCAACTCAATGATCTTTTGTTTCCATTCCGATTGGCGATCACGATCAATTCGAAATCTATCTTCCAGATCCATGACCCGTGATCTGGCCCACAGCTTTGGCAAAGCGTTCAACGGCACACTATGCGCTTCAACAAGCTGCTGGAAAACGCTCCCGTCCGGACAAACGCCGTTGATGCGGATCTTACCCACTGTCTTCAAACGAAAAAAGACAATGACCGGCCTGCCGGAAAAAAGATCAGGGAGTCTTTCCGGTGTTATGGAATCGCGGTCCAACCCGCAACCGATTTCTTCCATTTTCAAATCCGTAACCACAGGCGTTCCGATATCTCTTGCGATGTGCTGCAAGGCTTCTTCCACCTGAACGCCCGGCTCAACGAAACTGGAAGTGCCTCCTCCAAGAGCTGCGAGTCTTTGTAAGAAAGCCTGATTTACCGCCGTATCAACTCCAACCGTAAAAACGCGCGTGCCACGTAACTCTGATTGCATCCGCTGTAGCATGCGAGATTCATCACCAACCTGACCGTCCGTGATCAATACAAAATGAGAAACACGTTTCTCGGAATCAGCGCGGGCTTGCACCGCTTGCAGCGCGCAGGTAAAAGCGTTGAACATTTCTGTTCCGCCGCGAGCGCGGATCGAGTGCAAGTACCTTTGTCCTCTTTCGCGTCCCGCTTCATCGGCAGCAACAAAGCCTCTTTCACCTGGAAACCATTCGACTTCATTGTCAAAGGCGAGGATGCAAAATCTGTCTCCTGGGTTCAGTGAAGCAAGAAGCGCTATGCAAGCGCGGGCTGCAGAAACCATCTTGACTCCTTCCATCGATCCGGAACGGTCCAGAAGAAACACCACATCACGAGGAGCTTGCGGAACCTCTTGTCGTGGGGGAACAATCGAAAGCATTCCAATGCTGCCACCATCTTCCTCCTGATGCATGAGCAATGAGGACTGAATTCTTTCGCTGACAACCCGCCATCGCAGAACAAAATCACGATCCAGCAGCTCATCTTCCTGCGAAAGAGAAAGGTGACAGATACCATTTTCTGATTGCGTTCGTACCGCGTGTTGTGAGCAGCAAAAATCCGCAACACCGGCAGAAGGCAGATTGAGAATATCCACGGAAATGCTCAACGAAATCACGGGATTTAAGCCGGCCAATCGCGGAGGAGTAATTCGAGATCCATCCGGCACAACATCTGTATCATTTTCCACGCCGTCTCCAACCTCGCCACGCGTGAGCGGATCACCTGGAATATAACGGGGCGCGACAACCAGCGGAAGTCTCAACTCGGTCGCGCCGTTGTCCTGGAAAGGAAGGGATTCAGAATAAGTGAGCATCACCTCGATTTCTTCGCCCGGAGGGAGATTCCCAACCTTTATTGTGAAAACATCATCTCTTTCCTTTTCCAGCAAGCCGGTACGTTTTCCCTGATCGAGTGCGCGCTCGTAATCGCGCCGGGCCTCTTCCCGTTCCTTTACAATTCCACGGATCGTTCTGGCGCCAACCTTCAGGTCAAAGCGATGGATTGCAGCAGAACCGGCGAGCGGGAAGATGTAAACGGCTTCCAGTTGTTCTGCATAAGGATTTTGAAACGTTTGTCGCATTGTTACTTCAGAAACAAAATCCGCAACAGAGGCCTGGATCGCCAACTTTTTTAGAGGTAAGGCGATACATTGTTTTTCGATAGTGACCGTTAGCGTCCCCATGCCTGGTGAATGAGCGCCACGTTCAGTTTCAATCAAGGGAAGAGATTTTGTTTGTACGTTATTCATATTCATGTCTCCATTTTTTTGTCGGCATATTGAAGGAGGATTTTTAGCGCATCATGAATGCGTTCCTCAATCTGAGACTGCGTTAAAACTGGTGACCAGCTTTCTTCTGTAAGAACTTTCAACCCGGGTTCGATGATGATCTCGCGCCAGACCAATGGCCGCTTGATTTCTGAAACCCGCTTTTTCTGTTTAGCAAAACTAGCCAGCAGCGACTCCAGTTCGCGCTCTGTCTTTCCGTAAAGCCGTGCCTGGATTTCGGAAAGAGGAATCTGATTCCCCTGCAAAGCTTTAATGGCAAGCAACTGGAGGATGTGCCGGCGACCATATCGTGCCTCGCGGCCTTCCAGGAAAGGCCGGTCCAGCAATCCAAGTGTTGTGTAATATCGAACGGTCCTGCTGTCCGGCACCGATGAGACCCTGCCGTCCTGCTGAGCGTCCAATAAGTCGTATTCCTTCAAAAACTCAACCATTTTTCGGGACAACATCTCCAGCGTGTAACGTTCCACCTTGATCATGACAGTAATATATATAAATACTGTAATACTGTCAAGGTGTTTTTCATATTCTTAAACGCGAGTGCTCGCCCAAAGTTTTACCCCCTGGAACTTTTGAACGCTTGAACCCTTGAACCTTTTTCAAGTACACTAAGCTTTGTGTTTGTAGGATGCCTTTTGTAGTGGGTGTAATACCGGCAAGGTATGGATCCAGCCGTCTGCCAGGGAAAGCGCTGGCGGATCTACAGGGGAAGCCTCTCCTTTATCACGTTTACCATCGTTCCTGCCGCGCTCGTAGTTTAGACCGGGTGTTGATTGCGACTGACGATGAGCGCATACATAAAGCTGCGCTCGGGTTTGGCGCGGAAGTCGTATTAACGGGCAGTGAGCATCGATCTGGAACCGATCGAATTGCGGAAGCGATTCAGAGTATGGCTGCCGATATCGTGGTGAATATTCAGGGAGATGAGCCGCTCATTGATTTTCGGTCGATTGATCAGACGGTGGGTCTCTTAGAGGAGGATTCTTCGGCGGATATGGCAACATTGAAAGCGCCTGTATCCAACGTCGAGGATCTGGTGAATCCGAACGTGGTGAAGGTCGTAACGGATGAAAAGGGATATGCTCTCTATTTTTCAAGGGCGCCCATCCCTTATTTAGAAAAAGAAGAGGACGTTCCCGGGCATTTTTACAGACACGTTGGTCTTTACGCGTATCGCCGTGATTTTTTGATCCAGTTCACGCAGTGGGGTCCCTCCATGCTGGAGAAGCTGGAAGATCTTGAACAGTTGCGAGCCCTGGAACATGGTGCAAGGATTAAAGTAGGACTCACCGGGACTCATGTCTTTGGAGTAGATACGCCTGAGGATCTGCAACGAATCAGAAAACTTGTGGAAGGGAACGAGAAAATACTAGATGCATAAGATCGATAAAGATTCACGAGCACGATTCGATCACGATCAAGATCACGATTATGATTAAGAAAGAGGAGATGAAAGGAAATGACTAGGTACATCTTTGTTACAGGCGGTGTGGTTTCAGCTTTGGGGAAGGGGCTTGCGTCAGCGTCCATTGGAATGTTGATGGAAGCGCGCGGATATAAGGTTAACATGTTGAAATTTGATCCTTACATCAACGTTGATCCGGGCACGATGAGTCCGTTTCAGCATGGGGAGGTTTTCGTAACGGACGATGGCGCAGAAACAGATCTGGACCTCGGGCATTATGAACGATTTACTTCGGCGAAAATTGGAAGATTAAATAACTATACAACCGGTCAGATCTATGAATCCGTTATTAACAAAGAAAGACGGGGAGATTATCTTGGGAAAACAGTCCAGGTAATCCCGCACATCACAGATGAGATTAAATCGGCTATTCATCGAATCAGCAAGGGTGTTGACATTGTAATTGTGGAAATAGGCGGAACAGTTGGGGACATTGAAAGTCTTCCATTTCTGGAAGCGATCCGCCAGTTCCGGCTTGATGTCGGCCGTGATAATGCCATTTTTGTTCATTTGACTCTGGTTCCGTATATTGCTACGGCGGGTGAGTTGAAGACGAAGCCGACCCAGCACAGCGTGAAAGAACTTCGCGAAATCGGTCTTCAGCCCGATATTCTGTTGTGCCGCACGGATCGTTTCCTTCCGCCGGCAATTAAAAACAAGATTTCCTTGTTCAGCAACGTGGTTCCCGAAGCCGTCATAACAGCGAAAGACGTTTCGACAATTTATGAAGTGCCTCTCGTGTTTAAGCAGGAGAATCTGGATCGCGTAATTCTAAAGTTGCTTCGTTTACCTGAAACAGATGTTCACCTCGAAGAATGGGAAAAACTAGTGGAACGGATCAAGAATCCGAAGCATGAAGTATTGATTGGCGTGGTTGGAAAGTATGTCGAGCTGGAAGATTCCTACAAGAGTTTATATGAAGCTCTTTATCATGGCGGGTCTGCAAATGAAGCGCGAGTAAAAATTGAGTGGATTGAGGCTGAGAAGATCGAGCCTTCCAATGCCCACGAAAAGTTAGGTCACGTGGATGGCCTTCTGGTTCCCGGTGGTTTTGGCCTCCGCGGAATTCCAGGAATGATTCATGCAATCCAGTATGCGCGCGAAAGCAAAGTTCCCTACTTTGGAATTTGTCTTGGCATGCAAACTGCGCTGATCGAGTTTGCGCGAAACCTTGCGGGATACGCGGATGCGGACAGCACAGAGTTTAATCAGGAAACCTTGAACAAGATCTTTGTGATGCTGCACGATCTCAAAGGCGTCACGAACATGGGCGGCACGATGAGGCTCGGAGCGTATCCCTGTGTGCTGGGACAAGACACGCTGGCTGCTAAGATTTATGGCTCAACAGAGATTTCGGAACGGCACAGACATCGCTATGAATTCAATCGAGAATTTGAAGCCCGGCTCAGCGAACTGGGAATGGTTTTTTCCGGTTATTCGCCCGATAAAACATTTGTAGAAATGATAGAAATCAAGGATCATCCATGGTTTGTGGGCTGCCAGTTTCATCCTGAATATAAATCGAAACCGACAGTGCCACACCCGCTATTCCAATCATTCATAGCTGCATCGCTCGCGAATCGGCTGAAAAAGCGCGAGCCGAGGATGTTGCTGCAAGAAGTGCAATGAAACCATTTTTGATCGCGGATGGAATCGAAGTCCGCAACTCTGCGCCATTCTTTTTTATCGGTGGTCCGTGTGTCATTGAGAGTTTTAAGCACATCGATTTGATGTGCGGACAGATCTCGAAGATTTGCGGACGTTTGAAGGTTCCCTTCGTTTTTAAAGCTTCTTTCGACAAAGCAAACAGATCTTCGCTTGAATCATTTCGCGGGCCTGGACCTCGTGAAGGCGCATCGCTGTTTGGTGAGCTGAAGAAAAACTACAGCATTCCGATTCTTACCGACATCCACACTCCGGAGCAGGCTGATCTGCTTGCGCCGGTCGTAGATATTTTGCAGATCCCGGCTTTTTTGTGCCGTCAAACGGACTTATTACTGTCAGCCGGGAGAACAGGCCGGGTGGTGAACGTAAAAAAGGGACAATTCATGGCTCCCTGGGACATGAAGAATGCTGTGCAAAAAATAACGAGCACGGGAAACGACAGGATTTTGCTGACGGAACGTGGATTTTCTTTTGGCTACAACAATCTCGTAGTGGATTTTCGTTCGCTGCAAATCATGAAGCAGATGGACTGTGGTGTTGTTTTTGATGCAACGCACAGTGTGCAATTGCCAGCCGGGGAAGGGAATCATTCAGGTGGACAGCGAGAATTCATCGCGCCTCTGGCCCGGGCAGCGGTGAGCGTCGGCGTTCACGGTCTCTTTATGGAGGTTCACGACCGGCCGGAACAGGCTCTTTCGGATGGCCCGAGCGCTTGTCCCCTTGATCAGCTGGAGCCACTGCTAGAGAAACTGATCCGGCTGGACCGTATTGTGAAGGAAACTTGATTCACGAAACTGCGCGTCGTGTTCTCGAAAGCGAAGCAAACGCAATCGCCGGGTTGATAGACCGTGTTGACTACCGTTTCGAGAAAGCGGTGATGCTGTTGGACGGATGCAAAGGACGGGTGGTATTAACGGGAATGGGAAAATCCGGAATCATCTGCAAAAAAATTGCTGCAACTTTTTCCAGCACAGGCATTCCCTCTCTTTTCATACATCCCGCAGAAGCGATTCATGGCGATCTGGGAATGATCGTTCCGGGAGATGTTCTGATTGCAATTTCAAACAGCGGAGAAACAGGAGAACTGCTCCCGTTGCTCGAATGGGTCAAAAGAGTCGGTGTGCCGCTGATTTCTCTTACAGGAAGTATGGAATCCACTCTTGCGAAGCACAGCGACATCGTCATCGATGTGTCTGTTTCGGAGGAAGCGTGTCCTTTGAATCTTGTTCCCACGGCCTCCACAACTGCTGCGCTGGCGATGGGTGATGCCTTGGCGATGTGTCTGATGGAAAAACGCGGATTCCAGCCTGAAGATTTTGCGCGATTGCATCCAGGCGGAAAGCTGGGTAAAAAACTGCTGAAAGTGAGCGATCTTATGCGAACGGGAGATCGCATACCTAAAGTGCATGGGGATACTCCGATGAAGGATGTGATCTACGAAATGTCGCGGAAAGGCATAGGAATCACCAGCGTTTTGGACGCGGAGGAGCGTGTGATCGGAGTCATTTCTGATGGTGATCTCAGAAGGCATCTGGAGAAAGATGACCGCTTGCTTCAGCGCACCGCGGCGGATTGCATGACTGCCAATCCGAAAACGATTCCGGACCAGGAGCTTGCCACGAAAGCTTTGAATCTGATGGAACAGATGCGAATTACTTCTCTGATCGTTCTGGACGAACATAAAAAAATGAAGGGCATCCTTCACATTCATGATTTGTGGCAAACGGAAATGTTTTGACCCATGAATAATCCATTAGTGGAAAAGGCCCGCAAAATCAAAATGTTGTTGCTCGATGTGGACGGGGTAATGACCAGTGGGCAGGTTCTGCTCACACCGCAAGGAGAGGAGCTAAAACATTTTTCCATTCATGATGGATTTGGAATGGTTTGCGCGATGAAAGCCGGAATTCGAATTGGAATCATCAGCGGACGCTCTTCACCATCGTTGAGGATGCGTTGCGATGAATTGAAGATAGAAGATTTGTACATGGACACGATGGATAAGCTGCCGGTGCTGGCTGAAATCATGCGAAAATACGGACTCTCTCCCGAGGAGATTGCCTACGCAGGAGACGATCTTCCGGATCTACCGGTTTTGCTAAGAGTCGGTCTCTCCGTTGCGCCGCAAAACGCGCACCACCATGTGAAGAGTCGAGTGGACCTGCAATTGAGCAAAGCAGGTGGAGAGGGCGCGGTTCGCGAGTTAACGGATTTTTTGCTGGCCGCCCAGGGGAAAGAGGAAAAAATTCTGGAGCAGTTTTTGTAAACAAAGTAGCGCGGGCGTCTCGCCGGCGGGAGCTTCGCAGACGGGACGTCCGCGCTACTCTGCTTACTTGAGCTGCTTCTTCTCATTTTGCTTAAGCCACTTGTTGAGTTCCCTCTTCAGAGTCTGAGTCAGGTACATTTCCAGACCCATAGCGGAGGAACTTCCGTCTTCTTTCACCCAGCGAACCCGCGCAGGGCATATCAGAGGCGCAGCTGAAATCGGCAAATAAATGCGAAGCTGCATGTTTTCATCTTCCAGACTCCATTTTCGTTT
>JAKEFK010000018.1 GCA_022616075.1 bacterium | reverse complement strand
GCGGGCATCCCTGCCCGCAATGAACTCGTCGAGCTACCAAGTTTTTGCGGACTGGAAGTCCGCGCTCCAACTGACTTTTTGGACAGTCTCCCGCACCACTTTCCACTAGCCAAACTTCACGGGGAGCATAAATTTAATTAGGTATGAAGGTGAAACTAAAAATTCGGAAGCCACCCAGGCCTGATGTTCCTACGTTTTGTGCAGAATGTACGGCTCCCATTGCGCCTGAAGCAACTTTCTGTGGTACCTGTCATGCGCCGATTGTTCGCAGGTATTGTCCGAAGTGTTCCCGTTTGGTTCCCGAAAATACAAAAGCTTGTCCGTATTGTGGCACTTCTTCCAAAGCGAAAGTCCGTGAAACACCAGGACTTTCCAATCTTGCTGTCATCGGAGTGATCGCAATGGGCGTTGTCTTCTTCCTGGTAGCTGGATTCTTTCCATCCGAACAGGAGAAACCGAAGATTGTGCCGCCACCGAATGTTCAACTCACTGATTCAGTTGCTCCTGTAAGTTTGGCTGGAAATCAAGTTCAAGCAGGCGGAGCAGTTCCTGCAACAGGGCAGCAACCGGTAGTGCAGTCCGATGAAGAAGGAGCGACATTGAATCTACAAGCGTATGAGTTGATTCAGCAGAAAAATTATCAGCAAGCTGAACCGATTCTGCGAAGAGCGTTGCAATCTTTTCGACCCGGAACGACGAATGTTGGCTATAAGTTTGCGTTATATAATCTCGGACACGTTTTGCGGCGAACCGGAAGGGTGAAAGAGGCGATCCCGTTTCTGGAGCAATGCGTGAAGATTGATCCGGCATGGTCAAAAGCCCAAACAGAATTAGCTGTAGCGAAAGGCGCAGTTCAGCCGAAGCCGGTAACGCAGGTTAGCCAGAATCTTTAGTAGTTTAGCAAAGTAGCGCGGACGTCTCGTCTGCGGTGCTAGCAGCGAAACGCTCGTGTTATAAGATCGCAGGCGAGACGCCCACGCTACTCACTAGGCTCGCTTTTCAGCTTTTCGGTTGGAAAATTCAGGAAGAACTTCCATTACTTTCAACGCCATGTCGAAGCGGTTGAATGGCGGCATAATGTAACTTCCGTGGATCATGGGTTTGCAATCCAGCAGAGCTTCTTGTGCGATTTTGATTCCTTCAGCACGACCGCTTTCTCCATCGCCGGCATGCTGCATCCGGTTACGAATGTGTTCTGGAATGGACATCCCGGGCACTTCGTTGTGTAGGAACTCAGCATTCTTGGCTGAAGCAAGCGGCAAAATTCCAAGCAGAATGGGAATCTTTACATCTTGAATGCGGTTCATAAAATTTTCAAACAAACGCAAATCATAAACCGGTTGCGTCATTACGAATTCGGCCCCTGCTTCCACCTTATAATAGAACCGCTTGATTTCTTCTTCGATATTGACGGCGCCTGGATTTGCTCCCACACCGATGTGCAGGGCCGTTGGTTCCCCGATCGGGTTTCCTGCGAGATCCAATCCCTGATTCAAGCGATTGGCGATTTGAGTCAGGCCGATTGCATCGACATCAAAGACGGCCGTAGCGCTCGGATAATCACCCATTTTTGGCGGATCACCAGTGATGATGAGGATATTGCGCAGACCCAGAGCATGAGCTCCGATCAAGTCCGCCTGCATGCCCAGCAGATTCCTGTCGCGACAACAGTAGTGAATGATGGTTTCCACTTCCAGCTGGTGTTTGAATACCATCGCCAGCGAAAGGGGACTCATCCGCGCCGTAGCGCGTGGACCATCTGCGATGTTGATCGCATCCACCTGGGCGCGCTGCAATAGCTTTGCGCCTTCTATAACCTTCTGGATGTTTACACCTTTGGGTGGATCAATTTCAACAACGACAACGAATTTTCCATCTGCAAGTTTTCGGGCAAGAGGTGTTTTCTCCGCAACAGGGACCGCCTGAACATTCGCGGGTGCTGCTTCCTTCATTCCGGTTCCCGTGACGAATAAGCGGGAGGGCTGAAGCACTTTGACTACGGTCTTGATCGACTTCATGTGCTCTGGTGTTGTTCCACAGCAACCGCCCAGAATTCGGACGCCGGCTTGAATGAATCGTTTGGAGAACTTGGACATGTAATCAGAGGAACAGAGATAGATGTAACGTCCATCCACGAGTTTCGGGAAACCGGCGTTCGGCTGGGCTGCCAACGGTGTCTTGGTAAGCTCCGCCATTTTGCGAATGCTTTCCAGCATGATCTGCGGTCCAACGCTGCAATTCAATCCGATTGCATCCAGCTTGTAGGGAGCCAATTTCAGGACGATGGTTTCCGGCGTATCACCCAGCGGACTATTTCCATCATCTGTGATCGTCATTTGCGCAATCACAGGAAGATTACAGACTTCGCGCACGGCCAGAATTGCTTGCTCCAGCTCTTCGAGACGCGAAAACGTCTCCAACATAAACAAGTCCACGCCTCCTTCGACCAATGCAAGGACCTGTTTCTTAAAGGCGTCCCTTGCCTCTTCATAAGCTAGTTTGCCAATCGGTTCGATCGGGACTCCTAAAGGGCCAATCGATCCCGCGACAAAGGTCTCTTTGCCGCCGACCTCTCTGGCGAGTTTTGCGCCTATGTAGTTGATTTCCTGAATCTTTGCATCGAAGCCGTGAAAGAGGAGCTTAAACTGATTGGCTCCAAAAGTGTTTGTTTCGATGATGTCCACACCTGCCTGTATATAGGCTTTGTGGACTTCTTTGACCAGATCGGGAGAGGAAAGGTTCAGTTCATCAAAACAACGGTTTATGAAAATGCCCTTTTGATAGAGCATCGTTCCCATAGCTCCGTCGCAGAGCAAAATCCTTTGAGCCAGTTCTTCGCGAAAATCTTTCATACCGTAAACTTCTGAGTCTACTGCCTTGAGACTCATTTCGCAAGTTGTACTGGAAAGATGGTTTAATAGTTGAAGGAGGCGAATATGAAGTCCTATCTGATCGCTATATTTGTTGTTCTCTTTGGCTGGGAGGTGTCGGCTGTTGAAATCAATCGTCAGGCGATGAAAGACCAACGAGATCTTGCCGGCAGCAAAGATCATCCTATGATCAGTCGCATTCCGGATTCGTGGATCGTCCAATATGAAGCAAAAGCATTCGATGAAGTAGAAATCATTTTAGGAAAGGCCTTGCGTCAAAAAAACGCATTTGAGAAGTCGGACAGAGTCGAAGGCAAAGTAACCCGGATCGGCTATGCATTTCCGGAAGGTCGATCCACATTGGAAGTTTTACGCCAGTACCAAACGGCCCTTCAGAAAGTAGGTTTTCAACAACTCTACAGCTGTACCGCAGATGAATGTGGCGGCCTGACCTTTGTTATCAACTGGGAAAAACTCCCAGGAGAAACCAGCGCTTGTTACTTCTACGGATGCAAGGATGATACCGTGCGTTATTATGCTGCAAGGTGGAAGCGCGCCGAAGGCGATATGTATGTCACCTTGATGGTATTTACTCCGGTCGCACATGCCAAAAATGTGATTGCTTTTCTGAGAATCATCGAAGTAAAGCCGATGGAAGAAGGTCTCGTGACGGTAGATGCTGCGGCCATGGCTCGGGACATTCAATCTCAAGGCCATATTGCAATTTACGGAATTTATTTTGATTTCAATAAGGCGGACATCAAACCGGAGTCTCAAGCGACAATCGCAGAAATTGCAAAGCTATTGAAGCAAAATTCAGACATGAAACTGTATTTGGTAGGCCATACCGACAATCAGGGGACTCTGCCCTACAACATGGATCTGTCCCAACGGCGAGCGGAAGCAGTTGTGCGTTCCTTAACGAGAGATCATGGAATATCCGCAGCACGTATGGTGGCAAAAGGAGTAGGACCTCTTGCACCGATAGCTTCCAACGCTTCAGAAGATGGCCGGGCAAAAAACCGGCGTGTGGAATTGGTGCAGCAGTAAGAATCTTGGTGGATTACCCAATGTGCTGGACGTTGCGCTGAATGTTTTTTACAATTCGGCAACTGCAGGATGCGCATCAGAATGATATAATTTATTCACTATGGGTGGAACTCCTTCCCGGGCGCGTGAAATCACTTCTGAAGAACTATTGCGAATTCCACGGGACGGTTTCAGGTATGAGCTCGTCGAAGGTATACTCAAAAAGATGTCACCAACAGGAGGAAAACACGGAAAAGTAACCGTAAGGATTACGACTCCCTTGGCGCAACACGTTCAAGCACACGATCTGGGGCAAGTCTATGCTGCAGAAACGGGCTTCAAAATAGCTTCTAATCCCGATACAGTCCTGGCCCCAGATGTTGCTTTCGTTTCGCAAAATCGTGTTGAAAAAATGGGAGACGTCGAGGGCTTCATTCCAGGCCCACCTGATCTTGCTGTAGAAGTAGCGTCACCCTCGGACTTATTTTCAGAAACAGAAGAAAAGGAACTGCGTTGGTTGGAAGCCGGATCGAGAATGGTCATTGTTGCTGATCCACGGAAGAAAACTATTACAGCCTATCGATCGAGATACGACATTAAAGTTTTAAAAGAAGGTGATATATTAGATTGCGAGGACATCATCCCCGGATACAAACTTTCTCTGAAAGGTATCTTCGACTGAACCTAGCGCTTCTTCACGGGTGAAATAAAAGAATCAGGCATCATGTGCACAGCCACTTCGACCGCCATCTGCTCTGCAAACGCGACAGGATCGATTCAATAGACGCGGTCAACAGAATATTTGTCTCACATTCAACTCAAGCGGAAAACTGAAAGAGATTCAAAAATCTGATGAGATAAATACCGCAGATCTGAGGGCACTAGTTCTGGCAATTAATTTGCTGTTGAAGCACACTTGAAGCTAGAAGGAGCTGCCATGAGTCTCAGAATTTTAGTTGTTTTTCTTGGAGCCTGCCTGATTGCAAGTTGCGCTACTAACCAGATTAGTTCACCGGTATCCAATTCGGAAACTGTAGGTTACTTGCAGGGTCAAGTGACAATCGGACCACTCTGTCCGGTGGAAACTGTGGACAATCCCTGTTTACCTGATCCGTCTTTGTTTACATCCCATAAGCTTCTGATTTTTTCAGCGGATAAGAAGTTAGTGAAAGAAGTCGATATCGATGGTTCAGGAAATTATCGAACGGATTTAATGCCCGGGACCTATACAGTTGATTTTAAGCCACGCGACATCGGAATTCCCGGTACTTTTGATCCGCCAAAAGCGGAAATTCGCCAGGGCGAAACAACAATTTTGAATATTCATATCGATACAGGTATCCGGTAGAAGATTCAATTCTCCTGATGAAACTTAAAATTAAAAGTGCGAAGAGTTTCCTACGGGCGATTCTCATTGAAAATCGTAGATCTGGAAGATTTGATTCATATCAAGGAAGAAAGCGGCAGGCCTCAGGATCTTGCTGATGCGGAGGCTCTTCGGGAAATTCGGAGGATGAAAAAGAAATGAAAGCCCTTCAGTACTTTTCAAGGGAGTATCTCCAGCAGTGCCGTGGTCTGTCCGCGAAAGAAATTCTTCATTTTTTAGAGGACTTTCACAATTTGCACTAACAAATTGATCAGTCTCAAGGTTCTAGGAGGACCATCTGAATGAGTTGAGAAGGCGTTGTCATCGGAACAGAACTGAGTGGTGTTGAGGTACTTAAGATGGTGAACATTTAAGCGGCAATCGATCACGACCACTTTTGGAACTGGCTTAAGAGGGTATCTCCATGACGGCATCGCGGATGCTCAATTTATGTTCCTACACGCTTCGAACTTGACGTGCATACAGATATGATGCATCTTTATATGCATGAGAACCACATTAAACATTGATGAAGATTTGTTGAAGAAAGCGGAGCGGTTGACCGGCATCAGTGAAAAGACGTCGTTAGTCAGGCTTGGCCTGGAAGCGCTAATCGCGCGAGAAGCAAGCAAGCGGTTGAGTCAACTGGGCGGTACGGAAAAGGGGTTAAGGGAAATACCGAGAAGACGTCCGAAATTGAATCATGGAGCTCGTTGATACCTCGGTTTGGGTTCAGCATCTCCGATATGGAAATGATTCCTTGATGCTTTTGCTAAACAATCATCAAGTGCTCTGTCATCCATTTATCATCGGAGAGCTTGCCTGCGGATCGATTGGCAATCGAATTGAAATTCTAAGTCTGCTCAGCGCACTACCGCAATCTGTCCTCGCGGATCATGACGAAGTCATGGAATTCGTGGAGTCAAATCGGCTTTACGGCCGTGGGATCGGATGGATTGATCAGCACTTACTGGTATCTTCGCTATTGAGTCATGCTCGGCTATGGACACTTGATTCGCGTCTTTCCAACATGGCCGCTCGGCTCGGAATTGCTTACGAATGTTGACTACCTTCATGGAAGTCCATTAGCGGTTAAGATTCCGCAACTGCACGGTGAGCAGCAGAAATGATATAATTTATTTACTATGGCTGTAATTCCTCCTCAGACCGGGGAAATCACTTCTGAAGAGCTATTGCGGATACCACGAGACGGATTCAAGTATGAGCTTGTCGAGGGTATACTCAAAAAGATGTCGCCAACGGGCGGAAAACACGGAAAAGTTACCGCAAGGATTACTGGTCCTTTGGTGCAACACGTTCATGCACGCGGTCTAGGACAAGTCTATGCTGCCGAAACCGGGTTCAAGATAGCTTCGGATCCTGATACAGTCCTGGCCCCTGATGTTGCATTCGTTCCTCGAAAGCGTGTTGAAGAAATGGGAGATATCGAGGGCTTCATTCCAGGCGCACCGGACCTCGCCGTAGAAGTAACCTCACCCTCGGATTCATTTTCAGAAACAGAAGGAAAAGTACTGCGTTGGTTGGAAGCCGGATCGAGAATGGTCATCGTTGCTGATCCCCGGAAGAAAACGATCACAGTCTATCGATCGAGAACCGACATTAAAGTTTTGAAAGAA
The DNA here is from genome assembly GCA_022616075.1 of bacterium. Taxonomy (NCBI): domain Bacteria; species bacterium. The sequence goes on along the minus strand of JAKEFK010000018.1, from coordinate 1,170 downwards.
GAGGATATATTGGATTGCGGGGATATCATCCCGGGATACAGACTTTCTCTGAAAGGTGTGTTCGACTGAAATCCAACGCTTCTTCAAGGATCAAATAAGGAATCGGGAATCATGTGCACAGCCACTTCGATCGCCATCTGCTCTGCAAACGCAACAGGATCGATTAAGCGTGTGAGGTAATCTTGGCTTTGCTCTTCGATCCACATCTGTCTCATGTCTTCATCCAGGTTTTCAGGTAGACCGAGAGAGAGTCCCAAAACAACGGTCTCAGCAAAAACTGTGTCGATGGACTGTGAGTTTTCAATGTCCAGGCCGGTCATGTCAGTTTGAAGGAGACGAAGGATTTGTTTGGGAACTATCAAGCCTTCCTGGATTGACAGATTCGTTGTAGGAAGGAAGTTAACGTAGCGTTCAATGTTCTCGCTTCCAGCTGAAGGATTCGGTACCAGACCTTTCTTATGCTCTAACTGCGATCTGAAATGGCCTAACCTATGAGGTGCAGCAACAATCAGTTCCCGTGCCATCAGGAAAGGAAGGTCATTTCAATGATTGCCCGGAGAAATCTCTGTAATCACTTTCTCTACAAATAAGTCTGGTGTGAGGATCTGGCTTTCGCACAATTCTGCCAGCCCTTTAGAATTTTTGTTGTAAATGAGCTCTAATGTGTGATCTCTGAATTCCTCAAGATCCATTTCACCCTTCAATGCACGTTGCAGATCATCCTTGTCCATAGGCTTAACTAATAATGTCGAAGTATGTTGATAAAGCGAGCCACCGGTCTCCTTCCAGTGAACGGAGCTTCTCTAATAGCTGAGTAATATCCGTTTCGTTCAGAACCTTTGCCGGAATTCCCGGATCAGGCGGCATCCAATCGAGATTCAGCGGTTCATCCGTTAGCACGGCTAATAGATGTTCCCGGCCGGGTTTGCCCGTGACAACAAAAGAATCATATCGGGATCCTGGCTGCGGTAAATAAGTGCGCCCGACATCGATTTTTGTGACAGGAGCAAACCGGGACGGGCACAAACAATAAAGGATGCCTTCAGGTCCTTCATCCAGCAGTATTAAATGACCCTTTCGTTCTGATTCAATTGCAAGACAGAGGTGGCTGCCGAGTTTGTGACCATGTTGTACGCTTTCTTGCGGAGCGCCCAAACCCCGTGTAGCTAG
>JAKEFK010000017.1 GCA_022616075.1 bacterium | reverse complement strand
GTTCGCTCAGAACAACGGCAAATGCTCTGCCACTACTTCTCTCTATTTCTCGCGTAGCCTGTTGTAGATCGTGTTGCGGTTAACTCCAAGGATTTCCGCGGCCTTTCGATAATTATTATTTACTCGAGCGAGAACTTGTTTGATGTAGCGAATTTCGATATCTCTCAACGGGACCATCGTACCGCTTATTTCATCTGATGAGCTGGCGACAAGCCTTTTCTGAGTGGGCAAGAATTCCGATGTAATCGGTTTGTTTTGAGCAAGCAAAAAGGCTCTCTCCAGCACGTTTCGCATTTCGCGCAAATTGCCCGGCCAACTGTAGCTCTTGAGAGCTGTCTTTGCTTCTTCTGTGAGCACCGGAGGACGTTGTCCTTTTTGTTGAGACATTTGCGCTAGAAAAAATTCTGCAACGGGAACGATTTCCTCCTTACGTTCGCGCAGAGGTGGAAGCTCAAGCGGCATGATGTTGAGCCGGTAAAACAGGTCTTCCCGGAACTTCGCTTCTTTTACCATCTCTTGCAGGTCCCGATTCGTGGCCGTAACGAGCCGAATATCAGCGTGTCGTTCCTGAACCGAACCGAGCCGTCGAAATTTCTTTTCCTCCAAAACCTTAAGAACTTTTGCTTGAACACTCAGTTCCATTTCACTGATTTCATCAAGGAAAAGAGTTCCGCCGCTCGCGATTTCTATTAAACCGGCCTTGCTCTTGGCCGCGCCGGTGAACGCTCCTTGTTCATAGCCAAAAAGCTCAGACTCCAGCAGCTCTTTTGAGAGACCCGCACAGTTCACTTCGACAAACGCGTTTCCGCTTCGATCGCTTTGCTTGTGAATCCATTGCGCCCATTTTCCTTTCCCTGTCCCGGTCTCGCCTGTGATCAAGACGGTGATGGAATCTTTGCTTACCAGCCGTACAAGTTCATAAAATTTGAGCATTCTGCTACTGGATCCCACAAAATGATCATCTTCCCCTTTCTTGCTGAATTCTTTCAAAAAGTCCTCGCGTCTGAGGGAATGAATCTTGAGGCAATGCTCAATCAAAATCAAAAGAGCCTGGGAATCAATTGGTTTCGTCAGAAAATTTTCCGCGCCGAGCTTTAGGGCCTGAACAGCTTTTTCGATGGTTCCAAAAGCAGTAGCCATGATCACAACGACAAATTCATTCTCTCTTTTGATTTCTCTTAATACATCCACACCGTCCATGTCGGGTAAATTCATGTCAAGCAGAATCAAATCGGGAACGTCGGAACGGATGATGCTTAGCCCTTGCGCGCCGGTCTCCGCTTCAGCGCAGTAATACCCTTTTGACTGCAAGATGCTGGAAAAACCAAGGCGAATCGATTCTTCATCATCGATGATCAATATTTTTGCTTTCTGTTTCATGAACGAATCGGCAAACGAATTATGATTCCTGTGCCATCTCCTCTTTGAGATTCTATTTGAAACTCCCCTTGATGGAGCCGCACGATCCTGTCTGCAATCGTGAGTCCTAAACCGGCTTTTTTAGGACGGGTACTGAAGAACGGCTCGAGCACATGTTCCATGTCCTCTGCCAGAATGCCTTCCCCACTATCTTGAATGCGCACCTGAATCCGGTCTCCTAGATTCTCCGCTGTAACTCGAATCGCGCGGGACGACTTCGATTCCACTGCATTCTTCAGGACGGCAAGAAGAGCGCGGCGCATGCTCGACGTATCGACATACACGAAAGGTAATCCTGCCGGAATCTCCGCTTTAATCTCAGTTCCTGGCTGTTGCTGCTGGGTAATGCGAATCGATTCTTCGAGAACCGCTGAAACGGATTGGGGGCTTGCATGAAGTTCTACTGGTCGCGCCAGATCCAGAAGGTCTACGAGTAGCTGCTCAACTCTCAAACATTCCCGTTGAATCATTTCCAACAGTTTGACGCTGGCAGGATCCTCTTCAAAACGACAGCGTAAAGCCTCCGAAGAAGCAAGGATACCTTGAACCGGGTTCCTGATCTCGTGGGTCATCCCGCGAAGAAGAGGTTCGAGAAATTGATATCTATCTGCAGGCTCCATGTTCTGCAGGCTCCAATTTGGACTCCAATTATAGCATCCGGTACGAAAATTAAGCACCATGCTAATAAATTCAGCACAGGGGGTACGATCCGGACCAACATCATCGAGGGAAAACGATTTGGCATATCGCTTGCACAAAGGCTGTTCAGGAGAGTTGGAAAATGGAAGGAAGTTCTATCCCTGTCTTAGAATCGTCGAAGAATTTCGGCTCCGGTTTCGAGTCAAAACTGCAGGTTTTGATTGCGGAAAGCACTGCTCAAGATTCATCACTCGTTCTTCAATCCTTATCAGAATTGAAAGAATGCCTTTTCACCATTTGTAATGAGCAGGAAAACCTTTTGAAAATGGCGGCCGATGTTCATCCCGACCTACTTCTGATAAGTTATGACCTCATAAAATCAGATAGCATGAAAATCTTAAATGATTTGCGACATCTCGATCAGCAGGCTCACATCATCGTGCATCTTCCGCCTAGACTGGAAGAAACCATGAACGCCTTAATGATGTCGGGCGCGACGGAGTGCGTGTTTACAAATTCGGATGAACTCCAGGGAGTCGCCAGCTCGGTAAAGAAGGCTCTCATTGCAATCTCCGAAAAAGAATATTTTCGCAGTTCCGCGTCTGTGGATGTCTCTGCTGAAGAAATTCCCGAGATCGTATTTTCGCTGGATCTTGAGGGCAGATGCGTGTATGTGAATTCGGCGATCACTCCTCTACTGGGACATGAAAAGGAAGATCTCATCAATTTCAGTTTTTCTGACTTTATAGCAAACGCAGTGCATCGCGAAAAATTTGAAAGTTTTGTGAAACAAGCTTCCGAAAAGGTTTCCTTTAACGCTGTATTGACGCTTCGAACCAGCCTTGGAATCGAAGAAGACTTTCAGGTCTCCATGACGTTGATGGAAGGGGAGATTCTCTGTGGCACGGCGGGCAAAATCGGACTGGGTATCGTTGCAAAAGACTGGAAGTTTGAAAAATCAGTCGAGAGCAGCATGGTGGAAAAGGAGGAGGAATATGACGAAGAAACAGATTCCGATTCAGATATCCTTCCTTCCCGGCTCGGTCCATATCGCGTCCTTTCTCTACTTGGTGAAGGATCCATGGGGCGTGTCTTCAAGGGCTTTGACGAGCACCTGGAGCGCTATGTTGCGATCAAAATGATTAATCGATCGATGGCTGCAGAAATGGAGCACCTCGAAAGATTCAAAAGAGAAGCTCGTCTACTGGCAAGCATCAGTCATCCGAACATTGCTCTGATTTATTACTTTGATGTTTGCAACAATCTTCCCTTCTTTTGCATGGAATATTTGCCGGAAGGATCGCTCGATCTACTGCTAAAACAGAAAAAAGTTCTGGATCCGGAAACTAGCATCCTCTTTATGCAACAGGTGGCGGTGGGTTTAAAGAAGGCGCAGGAAAAAGGAATTGTACATCTGGATATCAAACCTTCCAACCTTATGGTGGCCGAAAAGAACAGGATCAAAATCGTGGATTTCGGGTTGGCATCAACCTATTGTGAGCTGCAGGAAAACTCCGATACGATCGTCGGCACACCGGCTTACCTTGCACCGGAACAGCTACACGACCGGGCCATCGATCATCGTTGCGACATCTATTCACTCGGGATTACGTTCTTTGAGCTGGTTTACGGGTGTTTGCCTTTCACTGGACAAACGGTCAAAGAGGTGTTTGCCAAAAAACTGAATGAGGAGATTCCGGGACCGGAAATGTTAAATGCTGCGGTTCCCATGAGTCTTTACAACCTGATCCGCAAGATGGTGGAAAGGGATCCAGACCGGCGGATCCAGCATTACTCCGAACTGATCGATCAACTGGAAGAGACGAAACGAAGCCTATCCCGATCGAGCACCGTCATTCCTTTTTCAAAACAGAAAGCAGTGCGAATGAGAGGAAACCTTTACGACACTTCCTTTGCAGAAGTTCTGGGAGAAATCTGGAAATCACAATTAACCGGTAGACTCACACTGAACTGGCTCGATTTAAGCAAAGTAATTCACTTTAAGTCAGGCACAATTACCGCCGTCCTGTCGAATCAGGAAGGAGAACGTTTCATCGATCTATTAATATCCGAAAAGCAAATAAAGCCGAATGCTGCATGGAAGATTCATACGGCGCGATCGGATTTGTTTACAAAGTTTTCGTCCGCAATGGAATTGGTGGGACAGGAGAATCACGAAAATCTGAATGTGGAGTTCGAGTGTCTGGCTTGGAAAATCCTGGAATCCCTTTTCTCCTGGGTCGCTGGCGATTTTATCGTGGAGGAAGGTGAATTTCCCGAGCAACCGAATATTCAAATTGCTGCTAGCGACGTAATCGCTCAGGGCGTTCGGCATCACACGGATTTCGGAGTCATTTCAAGGAAGGTTCTCCAGGGAAAGATCAAGATCGTCATGTCCAGGCAGTGCACGAGCAGACTGAGACTGGTCCGCTTGAGCGCCTCCGAGCGTTTTCTTTTAATGAAGACGGATGGGGGAATTACCTTTTCGGATTTGCACTCGCTGTCGAATCTACCGCGTGAGTTGTTCTGCAGGTTGATCTATCTCTTCCTGGCTCTGGATCTGGCTCAAATAGAACAATACGAGGAAGCTGCTTCACCAATCAACGAACCCAAGGTCGAAACAGCAAAGGCAACACCACCTCCTAATCAGCGCCCATCCCAGCCACCGCAACAATCTGTGCATCAACCCCAACAACAACCGGCGCAACCGGTAAAGGAACAGAAGAAACAAGATTCGGACCCCGGGGTAAAATCACCGCTGGCGCTCGCGGATCAAATGTGCAGGCAGGCCGCGGAAGAGTACGGTAAAGGAAACTTCTGGGCCGCTGTCCAGCATTGCAAAAAGGCACTCGAATATAAACAGGATTTCAGAATTCACCATCTCATGGGGAAAGCTCTAGCTAAGCACCAGGGGTTTAAGTATGACGCGATGAAAGCTCTGAAAGCCGCCCTAGATCTAAATCCAACCAACCTGGCGATCTTAAAAGATATGGCAGATTTATACCTGATATCGGACAACATAGCGTTGGCAGAATTCCACTATAAGAAGATTCTAGCTCTGAATCCTAGGGACAGGCATTCAGGAAAGAAATTACAGGAAATTGCACATCGAAATGATCCGTTAAAGGTTGTAGGACGCAAGCTAGGCAAGCTATTTGGAGGAAAAAAGAAATAAACCGCTATGTAATCTCCATGTTAAAATTATATGGATGAGACAGATGGGAACTTGAAGCGAGAGAGTGTCTGTCGGGGTACCGATGAATGACAGATCTTCATGCGTTGCTCGTCAATGAAGCGCCCTTTGCAATTGTGGCGTTTTCGATAGAAGGCACAATTCTATTCTGGAACAAAACAGCAGAAAATCTTTTCGGTTTCACCCCCGAAGAATCCACAGGTCAATCCGTGCACTCTTTGATTGTCCCACCCTCTCACCGGGAAGAAAGTCAAAAGGCCATCGAGGTTGCACTTCAACAGGGGAGGCTTCTCTACGAATGTATCAGACGAAATAAAGCAGGAGCAGAATTCCCTGTTGAGGTTCATCTGATCCCTCAGATGCACGACCAGAAGATCATAGTGCTGAGCACGGTTCGAATTCTCCCGGAGCAAAATCACCAGGAGGTTTTTCGCAGAAGAAGCCTTCAGGAAACCACTGAATTCCTGGCAAATATGTCCCATGAATTTCGCACACCTTTAAACTGCATTATCGGATTTACGGAATTGCTGCTTGACGACAAGCCCGGCTCCCTCAATACGAAGCAAAAGGAGTATTTGGAGGACGTTTTGGTCAGTGGGAAACAACTCCTGAATCTCCTCAACGCGGTGTTAGATCTCGCAAAAATTGATGCGGGAAAGGTTCCGATTGCGCCTGAAGAATTTGAGGTAAAGACTGCGATTCAGCAAGTCCTGTCGATTTTTGCGCCGGTTGCAGCCAGGAATAATGTAGAGATCATTTCCAACGTGGCGAAAGAATGTGGCCCAGTTAGGCTGGATCTGCTCAAATTCAAACAGGTGATTCATAACTTGCTTTCGCATGCAATCAAAACAGCAGATCCGGGCAGCCAAATTGAAATACTGATGAGAAAATCCGCTGATAAGAATCTGGAAATGGTGCTTACATTAGAGGGATTACAGAAAGGCGGTCTTGAAGCAGGAGGACTGGACCTGCTCATAACAAAGAAAATTCTTGAATTGCAGCAGGGTTCGCTTAGCGTTGAAAACGCATCCGGTTTTACAGTAAAGTGGCCGACCCGGTGGCCGGTGAGCTCATGAAAGCATTATGAAGATTTTGATTGTTGACGATGTTGCCGCCAATAGAAGACTGCTGCGCGCAATTCTGGAAAATCAATCGATCGATGTGATGGAAGCTGAAGATGGAATTGCGGCGCTGGAAAAGTTGGCTCAGACACGCTTCGATGTTGTGATCGCCGATATCCAGATGCCCCGTCTGGATGGATATCAATTGTGTTACCGTGTCCGAAAGGATCCGAAACTGAACACCATTCCGTTCATCATCTATACAAGCACGTACATCTCAGCAGGTGATCAAAAACTCGCTCTGGACCTGGGCGCTGACAAATTCATTACAAGGCCCAGTTCCGCACAAATCATCCTGGATGCGGTTTCAGAATTGCTTACCGATTCGAAATACCGAAAACCTCGTCCAAATCCGCCCGCCGAGCTGGAAGCAATGAAGCGTTATACAGAACAGGTGGTGGCCAAATTGGAGCAGAAGAATCTTCAGCTTGGTGAAGTCAAGGAAAAATTACTGGAACAAATTGACACAACCCGCGCGGCGCAGGACCGTCTAAAACACGTTCTTTTCATGAGCCCTTCCATCATTTATGTTCTGCGAGCTGAAAAGGGTTCCTTCGTTCCGGTCTGGATTAGCGACAACATCCGGCGAGTTTTCGGCTATTCGCCGAAAGACGCGTTGAGCCCTGAATGGTGGAATGAAAGAGTTCATCCGGAAGATCGTCTCCGGAATTCCGGCCAGCCACTCAAAGATCAGACTCACAGTACACGGGAATATCGAATTCGCCACAAGAATGGCACTTATCGCTGGATCCTGGACGAACAGCGGATCATTCATGATGTCACCCTCCATAAGACAGAGATCATCGGCTCGTGGCTCGACATCACGGAAACAAAATTGGCGGAAGAAGCAATTCGTCAATCAGAGGAACGTTATGGACGTCTCGTGGAAGAATCGGAACAGGCGATATTTCTCACAACCCACGATGGAAAATTTGTCGACTTCAACCCTGCCACTTCAAAACTCTTCGGTTACAGCAGAGAAGAGCTTTTCAAGGTCATCATTGATCAGGACATATATTTTGATCAGGAAGAAGGAACACGATACTTGCAGGTTTTAATGGAGCACGGGCACGCGAGAGATTACGAACTGGCGGTAAGAACTAAAAAGGGAGAGAAGAGAATCATCCTTGTCAATTCCACAGTCGACCGGGATTTGCACGGAAACATTTCAACTTTCCGAACCATCGCTCTAGATATTACAGACAGGCGGCTTGTCGAAGAGCAAATGGCAGTACAACTCGCGGTCACCCGCGTTTTGGCTGAGTCAGCATCGATCGACGAAGCAATCACGCGCATCCTGCAGGCAATTTGTGAGACATTGCATTGGGATTTTGGAGCATTCTGGGCAGTAGATGCAAAAGCAAAAGTGCTTCATTGCTCCAATCTCTGGCACACTCAACGGGTGTCTCTGGAAGAATATGCAGGGAATCTCCATGAATTTACATTTGAATTCGGCAAAGGGCTTCCCGGTCAGGTGTGGGCCACGGGTCGCCCTGTTCATGTTGAGGAGCAGGAAATCTGGAAAGAGCCTTTGCGCGAACGCATCATCGAAAGGGCCGGATTCAAATCTGCTTTTTACTCACCCATAAAAAATGAAAGAGAGGTTATGGGTGTCATGGAATTTTTCAGTGTAACTTCACAGACTCTGGAACTGGGATTGCTGGATATGGCCGGCTCGCTGGGAAGTCAGATTGGACAATATCTGGAACGTAAAAAAGTTGAACAGGCAAAGACAGAGCTGGAAAAACGTCTGCTTCAATCTCAAAAAATAGAAGCGATTGGTCAACTTGCCGGTGGAGTTGCTCATGACTTTAACAATGTTTTAATGGCGGTGATGAGCTATGGCGCTTTGATCCAGATGAATGTTACAGAAAGCCATCCGGTAAAAAACTACAGTCTTGAAATTCAAAAGGCTGCCGAACGGGGAGCGAACTTGACGCGTCAGCTTCTCGCTTTTAGCCGTAAACAGGTTCTGACGCCGAAAACTCTCGATCTCAATCATGCGATTTCCAGAATGGAAGACATGCTGCAACGACTCATCGGCGAACACATTGAATTCAAATCCATCTACGCGCCGGATCTGGGTCTGGTTCAGGCGGATCCGGGCCAGATCGAACAGGTCTTAATGAACCTTACCGTAAATGCGCGTGACGCAATGCCACATGGCGGAAAACTCGTGATTGAAACAAAAAATCTAGAAATAGATGAAGCCAGCTCCTCTACTTACCTCGATCTTACACCCGGAAGATACGTAATGTTCTCTGTCACTGACACCGGCATCGGCATGGATAAATCAACACAGGCAAGGATTTTTGAGCCGTTTTTTACAACCAAGGAAGAAGAAAAAGGGACCGGGCTTGGTCTGGCAACTGTTTACGGCATCGTCAAACAAAGTGAAGGCCATATTGAAGTTTACAGTTTTCCAGGAGTTGGTACGACCTTCAAGATTTATTTGCCTCAGATCAAAGAGGAAACCAAAGACGAACCGATTCGCAGACAAGAACCCAAAAAAATGGGTGGAAAAGGGGAAGTGATTTTATTGGTCGATGACAACGCATCCGTTCGCTCCGCCGTTGCTTCCTATCTGGGCAGCATGGGATACCGTGTGCTGGTTGCTGGCAATGGCAGACAAGCGCTCAAAATTGCAAGTAGTGCGCCAGCCATTGACCTGTTGGTCACCGACATGGTTATGCCCGAAATGAGCGGGATACAACTTGTGGAAGAACTGCAGAAAACTCAACAGGATTTGAAAATACTGTACATGTCCGGTTTTTCAGAAGAAGTGATGAAGAATCATTCAGGACTTCGCGCCGGTTCGATATTTGTTCAAAAACCAACATCCATGCAATCTTTACTAATTTCTATTCGAGAACTTTTAACAAAGTAGCGCGGGCGTCCCGCCGGCGGAAACTTACGCAGACGTGACGTCCGCGCTACTTTGTTTACTGTCTCGAATTTGTGAATCGCAACAAAAATTGTCTTGCGGCTATGCCAGTCTTTGTAGCGGATTCAATCGCCTTTCCTCGATGGCTTATCTGGTATGCGTTTTGCAGTTATGGTTGGAATACAGGGGAGGTTTGTGATTTATGAAGTCTGTAAATGTTTATTGCGACCTGTGCAGTAGCAAGGCCGAGAGGGAGTTCGAAGTTAACGGGCGCAAAATCGCTGTGTGTAGCCCTGGTTGCTATTCAAAATTTTGGTCGCGAGAATACGATGATTGGAGAACGAGCCGCTACAACTTACAAGTCAAATTTGAAGATACAGATCTGGCTACGGAAATCGAAAGAAAACTCGAAGTAGTAATGAAACGTTCAGCAGGCTAAAACGGAACGCGAGTAAGCTAAGTTGTTCGAGCTATCAATTGGACATTCGGGCGCAAATAATTTCTCCAACGCACCCCTTAAGGGCAGGTCGCAAATGCCGCAGTATCTTGAATCGGTACAAATGCTTTATAGGTTCTCACATCACCGCTTTCGAAATCCCTTACGTTGACATCAACTCCTGGATTTGGAACAACAGGGAAAATGTCTATCCAATAGTGGCCATTTGTACGGCAGCCGTTAATCGTTCTCACGATCAAATCTGCCGTGTTCTGATTTGTAAAAGAAAATCGGGCCTCATTCTTTGTGAACGATATAACGCTCGCACTGTCTCCTGAATCAGAAATGACTTCAACACCAAATCGGTTTTTAGCCTTCTTTCCACCATCCAGGCAAGCGTTCGTATTGCTATCGGAACAAGGGATGCGGTCCCTTGCTGAACACTCGAATTTCAAAGTTGTAATGTCCTTGGTTCCTTTTGGTATGACTTGCATCGAAAAGAAGTAGAAATCGGATTGTGGAAGATTATCGAGCGGGTATGTAAAAACCGCCGACCCGTTGACATCGGTTTTGCGGGTTCGTGTAGAAAGCGTCTGCAGCTGGTTTCCATCGGAATCAAAGACAATTCCATTCACCGTAGCAGGTACGCCTTTTTGTCCCACTCCGGTATCCCAGGCATCGAATACACACCGGAGATCCTGTTTTCCGACATCCGTCGCAGGATGAGCGAAGAGCAATGGGAGAGTGCCAAAATCTCCTGATTTAATCGGCGAATCAACATTCTTCATTCTCTTAGCGCACGACGAGGCGAAGTCAAGGCCTCCACCTGCGGCAGTCAAAGGGAAAAGCACGGCGATCAGCCAAATGAATGAATCTTTTAGAAAGGTCTTGCACATGATGAACCTCCGCTCTTGCCATTTGTTTTTGTTCAATGAATAAAGACGTACAGATGGGAAAAAGTTAGTGGCGTAAAAACAGGGTGAACATGCAGCGTCGGAAACACAGGAACAGGGGAAGACCGTTTTCGTTGAGGGCGACGATGAGGAGTTGTGGCCTATTCCCAATCGTAATTAAAAAAACTAGGATGCCCACATTCGATTAGCAAGACGTCGTACAGAATATGACTTCAGAATAGGACGCTGCATTATGGCCTAATTTTGTTTTGCTAAATAGATATATGTTCGTGAGGAGAATTGTATTCTTACGGACTTTCAGCCTTGCGATCGCAGTGTCCCTCCTGATTCTTTGCAATACCGGTCAGTCCCTGGAAGCCTCTGCAATTCAACCGCTGCTCAACAAGAACAAGTTGGACTCAAACGATGTGGGAATCATGATCATGGAGGACGGTAAAGAGCTGTTCTCATTGAATGCATCCAGGAAATTCAAACCTGCCTCCTTATCGAAAATGATTACAGGCGCGGCGGTTCTTGAACTTCTAGGGCCGGGTTATCAGTTTAAGACCCAGTTGCTTTTCGACGGCAGCATTGTGGATCATACAGTGAGAGGTTCGGTCTATCTGCTCGGCGGCGGTGATCCATCCTTCCATTCCGGGAGACTTTCCTCTCTTATTGCTGGATTGAAGAAACAAAAAATTGAGAAGATCGAAGGAGATTTGATCGTTGATGATTCACGTTTCCGCGACGTCGTAACTCCTTACTGGATGGCTCAGACCGGAACCATCAATCCGGATCATTTTCCCTTGTTTCTTCGTTTTGATCCTCCTTCGGGCCTGGCTCCCTTTTCCCCGGACTGGCAGAAAGCAGAACGCTTACATCGTAAAGCGATCAATCTGGAGGGTCGCTTCGTTGTGTATCAGAACATGATCGAGCCAAGTCTCTGGACCGGCTATCAATTCTTACAAATGATCCGAAAGGCCGGCATTCATTTAAACGGAAAAGTGATGCGTGGGAAAACCTCACGCAGTTCGAAAGTCCTGGCAGAAATATCGAATCCGCTGACGAAGGTTGTTTCACACATGATGAAAACGTCCAACAATTTCTATGCCGACATGCTCGTCAGAAATATTTCGGTTGCCTTTGGCGAAAGGCCGGGGAATTTTGGCACCGGAGTGGATTTTGTGACTTTCTATCTGGATCATGTGAAGGTTCCCCGCTCAGACTATTCACTCAACAGTGGTTCCGGATTTTCCCATCAAAATATGATCACTCCGCTCGCGCTCACAAAACTGCTCAATCATTTAAAAAATGAAAGGACCATCTCTCCCCATTTCTTTTCTTCGCTTCCTGTAGCAGGCGTGGATGGAACTCTGGCCGGACGAATGAGAAAGACAGGGGCGAAAGGCCGCGTGCACGCGAAAACCGGATACCTGCGTCCGGTTTCAATCGGAACATTTCATCTGGATGGAGTCGTAGGACTTGCCGGATTTGGGGTGCGTCCGAATGGAAAGAATCTTACTTTCGTTTTCCTGTACAACGGAAATCGCGCCCCTGATGTTGTCCGAAGCACTTTTGACAAAATCTGTGTGGATTTAATCGGACCGATTAACGCAAAGGCGCAAAAACGCAAAAGGTAAAACTTACTTCCTCCAGGCTTTGTGTTCTGCGTGATTGCAACCGGGATCATGTTCGCAGCAACAACCGCCCGAGCCAAGATTCTCAAAGGCAGGTTCTTCTAAGATTTCACGCGCGCGAACCTGATCCGGAATAATTTCCAATGCTTTTAAACAGTGCGTCCTTGCGCGCAAGAACAAGCCTTGAGACACATAAAAATCGGCGAGATCTGCATGGAGTTCATCGTTCAAGGGATCGAGTCTAATCGCGCGATGGAAACTGTCTTCTGCTTTGTGCCGGAAACGCGGATGTTGCGCGTAAGAAAGTCCCATCAACCAGTAATATCGTCCTTCCTCATGCAATCCGAGCGCCTGTTCGCAAAGGTGAGAAGCTTCCCAAAACTTGCCTGCCTTATAGGACTGTTTCGCCATGTCAAAACGTTTTTCTGCTTCCTGATCCAATCTTTCACGGTCCGCTTTTTTGGCTGTTCTCTGTACCTCCATGCGAATGGAATCAGACCGCCGGATAGCATCGGAACCACGGATGTCTTCCCGCTGTCCCTCCAGATGAAAATCCTCCTCCAGTGTTGGATCCGGAACTGGTTGCACCACGGGAGTGGGGTTCACCACGACTGTCGCCGGAGATGGCGTTGAATCTGGTGACTTCAACTCTAACGCGCCAATCTGTTTTAGCAAGTACAAAAACCGGATCCCTTTTTCGGACGAACTACCGGGCGTCACGCGCAAGGAACCGGTAAAGATTCCATCCTGAGAAACCTGAACAAGCAGATTCTCTTCATCGGAAAGTTGTAGTCCGGTTACGAGATGATCGAACAAACCGGTACGATTCAGATAGGATTCCGATTTTATTTCACTCAAAACATCTTTCAAATCCACGGTATATCTAGCCGCTTTCAGCAAGAAACCGCTCAAACGCAAAGTGCACAAGGGTTCTCCATCAATATCTGCGCTGATAAACTCGGCATCTGCTGAAGGCTTTTTCAGTAATTCGGAAAGAACCCGGTTGGCCAGTTCCTGATAGCGATACCGCAGGTCCTCCAGTTTTACGAAACCTTTGGAAACAATTCGACTGAGGGCTCGCTGAAGTGGCTCCTGATCTGAAGGTTGGTTCTTCGGATCAATTTCCTTTTTTTCAATGAGCCATGCAAAAATACCCTCTTCCGGCATGCTCGATTCAAAGTAAATGATATCCCTGTTCCTCAGGTAGAAAGTCCGGCGGACTCCACTGTCCATTACAGTCAATGCGCCGTTGGTGGACGAAGCGTAAAGGGCGCACAAAAGTTTGAACAGTTTCTGATTCTTGATCACTGAACCGGCATGATTGTTAATCGCTGGAACTTTGACGGATGGAGCGGAGCGAACAAACAAGAGTCTGAGATCTTGCAGCAGTGACTCATAGTCCTGATAACGCTTGTCAGGATTATTCTCCGTCATTTTTGAAACAATCTTCAGCACTTCATCCATGTATTCGATTTCGATTGTTTCTTCGTTACCTGCTAATTTTTCTCCCTCATAGCGAAAAGGGGTAACGCTGAACAACAGGAAATAAAGAATGAGGCCAAGAGAATAGATATCGGCGCGGTGATCGACAGACCCGGAGCCTGTCATTTCCGGCGCAAGAAAACGCGCGGCCCCCAAGTATAAAGGCAAATTCGTCGAACCGTAAAGGGCCCTGACAGCCGCAGCAAAGCCGATTTCAGCTATTTTGATCTGTTTGCCGGGAAACATCAGGATACTGTTGAGCCTTAAATTGCCGTGAAAAATTCTGATTTCAGAAGCGGATTGCAGCGTCTCCGCACATTTTATGATCACTTCCAGCGCTTCGGAAAGTGTGAACTTTCCGCTCTGAACAATCTCCAGAGATAGCCATCCGGACGGCGCCCACTCTGATGCCACAAAATAAGCGTCATTTGACGATCCAATCTCGTAGAGCTCAGCAATGCCGGGATCATTTAACGAAGCGGCCGCCTGCATCTGGATACGCAAGACGTCAATGAAAGAGGAATTGCGTGTCAGCTCGGACGATAATACTTTTAAACAAACGTCTCTTCCCGAATCCTCTGCCTTCGCTTTAAAGACGCGCCCGGTCTTGTCTTCATCGACAAGCGCTTCTATCTGATAAACCCCAAACCTTTCATTTGCTTTGGGGAACTTGGAAGCTCCTAACGAGTCTCTGGCTTTTTCGACCACACCTACACCGTTTTATTCATTCTAATATCGTTGAGGTGCAATTTTCAAAGGGAACAGTATCACCGCAGAGACGCTGAGGCGCAGAGTTCAGAGGAGCTTTATCTTTTCTCAGCGTCTCCGCGTCTCAGCGGTGTTGCTACGGTTCATTCCAGGGGTTCCCTGACAAGCTCCACACAGATCTTATCGAAGATGGCTCTGACAACGGAAGGTGGCCGTCTCCCGTTGTAGAGAAAAACAAACGTAACAACCTTGCCATCCGAGGAATCGGCAAAGCCACCTAATGCCACAACTCCATCCACTTTTCGAAATCTTGTAATGATTCGAGCAAGATAACCGGTCTTCGCGTGAATCTTACCTTGTGCCGGAGTTCTTCTCATACGCGTACTCAATGTCCCGTCAACTCCTGCAACCGGCAGAGAAGATAAGAAGGTGGAAGAAATCGACGCTTCCCCTTTCAGGTGGTTCAATATTTTGCATAGCGCTCCGGCGGAAATAAAGTTGCTGTGCGTGAAGCCGGCGCCGCTGCTCAACAAATACTCGTCTCGTGGAATCCCGACATGATCCAAAAAGGAATAAATAAACTCCATTCCTGCCCGCACCGTCGCCGGTTTCTCGCCAGCTTCTGCCGCAAGGTTTCTGATCATCATATCCGCGTAGAAATTATTGGAGGATTTCATCATCTCTTGAATAACGTTGGTGATCGGATTCGATACAGTTGCAAGGAGAAGCGCCTCAGGGGGAACTTCTCCTCTGATTACTTTCCCTTTCACTCGAATCCCAGCCCGTTTCAAAAGATTCAAAAAACGTTGACCGGTCCACAGATCAGGTTGTGCCATATTCTGATAAGTAACGTAATTCTGATTCAAATACAGCAACCTGCGCAATCTTCGTTCTGCTTTCAACCACTGTCGTGAAAGCGGTACAAGCTTGGAAGGCGGATCTAAGCTAATAAACAGAGGATAGTTTCCACTACTGTTGAGGGAAGCGAGCCAGGATCTGGAATCCCTGGCACGAATATCCGAATAAAGGGAATCATCGATCACAATATTTCCCGTGATGAGCCGGATGTTCCTTTTCTGAAGAGCGCCGAGAAACGTATCGAGCTTCTCTTTGCTAAAAGCCGGATCACCTGCGGCCCGAAGATAAAGCGAGCCACCCAAAGTATGATTCTCGATAGTTCCATCGCTCAACATTTCCGTTTTGAATTCAAAGTCCGGCCCAAGATGCTCCAGGGCTGCTCCGGCCGTGAGTATTTTTGTCAAGGAAGCAGGTTTTAGTTTTTTCGTTTCATTCAGCGCAAACAGCTTTCCGTTTTCATCTTCAATGATGATTCCAAGCTCATCGGGGTTCAGGCGATGCGCATATACAATTTCTTGCAAGCGCGCGGAATCAATTCCCCAGGCAGGACAGGAAAATGCAAATAAGACCAGCGTAAGAATTCCCACCAACCGGCCTAACAGCATCATCTCCTTTACTAATAGAAGAATAGCCGCCATTTGAAAAACCGGCAACAGAAAAGTTGTAACATCACCCATGACAGACGGAGTGAAAACGGCTAAATCGCGACTTATTATGCGTTTATGAAAACAGTGGAGTTGAAAATGAGAAGATTAACAGTGAAAAAGCTTTTTATCCTTTTTATTATTCCGGCATTAATCATCGGAATATGGACGTTCGGCACGGTCAATGCGCAAGCTGACAGGATCTGTGTTTGCCATGTAGAAGATAAAGATTCCGGTGACGGCCACGTTATCGAAGTGGACAACAATTCATTGAAAGGCCATCTGAATCATGGTGATGTTCAATGTAGCGTTGATTGCGAAACGGTCGTGGGAGACCTGTCTTTCGCATGGGGACGCTATTCTGTTACGCTGGTTCCAAAAGCCGGCGGAGAGCCAATCCAAATGGAAGGGCGCTTCAGTGATACGTCCCGTAAGATTAACGGGAAATGGCTCTATATCGTAGACCATGCATCTATGAATCCGCCGCCACCACCACCTGCTAAATAGATTGTCGACTGGATACAGGATTCTTCAGAGCCGTACCTTCGGCGATTTAACGATCCACGCAACTGAATATTTTGCCGGAGGACTCACCAGTGCTCACTCGCACGAAAACGCACGAATCGTCCTCGTTTTGCGCGGCCGATTTCAGGAGCATTTCGGGTTGAAGTCGCGTGAATGTTTCGCGAGCAGTCTGATTTACAGACCGGCTGGAGAAACTCATCGCGAAAGATTTCTTTCTAAAAAAAGTTTGTGCCTGAGTCTCGATTTGGGACCGCAGTGGATGGCACGGTTTCGCCCGCGTTTGGCTGTCCAAAATCCATTTTATTTTCAGACTCCGCACCTCATTCCGATCAGCGCCAGGCTAGCTGGAGAATTGCAAAGTCCGGATTCTTTTTCAGAGCTCGTGGTGGAATCACTCTTGACGGAAATGCTCGCGCTCACAGCCCGAAGTCAATTTCACCTGGAGCATCCTTATCCCGTTTGGCTAAAGCGCGTTTTGGAATTGCTGATGTCAACTCCACAGCCTTTGAGGATCTGGGAGTTGGCCAAGGAAGCTGGAGTCCATCCTGTACATCTTGCGCGTGTGTTCCGCAGGTATCACGGATGCACCGTAGGAGATTATGTCAGGCTTGTTCGCATTCAACAGGCGCAGCAGGATCTACTCGAAACAAACGAGCCAATTGCTGAAATCGCGATCAAGAACGGCTTCGCCGACCAGAGCCACTTTACTCGAAGCTTTAAACAAGTGACGGGCCGAACACCGGCCCGCTATCGATCAAATCACTTCTAAATCCCTGAAGAAGGTTTCATTCGTTCAATACAATCTTCCGCTCTTTCAGTAAAATCCCGGACTATGAGAAAAATGATTCCCCT